>JAIXRX010000096.1 GCA_027485005.1 Alphaproteobacteria bacterium | reverse complement strand
GACTTTGAAGAAATCGCCGCCATGCAGCGCGCCGCCGATTGGGAGGGTGCCGAAACCGCACTGGTGAACGCTGCCGCAGGCCTCAAGCAAGCAGGCGCGCAAGCGATTGTGATTTGCACTAACACGATGCATTTACTGGCAGACGGCATTGAGGCGCGCGCCGCCCTGCCCGTGCTGCATATTGCGGACGCGACCGCGAGCGCGATTCAAGCCGCTGGGCTTTCCAAAGTGGCGCTCTTAGGCACGGCCTTCACCATGGAAAAAGATTTTTACAAAGGCCGCCTGCAGACAAAATTTGGGCTAGAGGTGGTAGTACCGAATGACGCCGACCGCGCCATTGTTCATCGCATTATTTTTGAGGAGCTTTGCCAAGGCAAGGTGCTGGATGCATCGCGGCGCGAATATCAGCGTATTATTGGGCAACTTGCTGAACAAGGCGCGCAAGGCGTGATTCTCGGCTGCACCGAAATTGGCATGTTGATACAAAAAAGCGACGTGAGCATTCCAGTGTTTGATACCACACTGATACATGCCCACGCCGCTGTTGATTGGATGTTCGCGAATTAGTTTGCTGCTTTTGTAACCTTAGAAACGGCTGGCAATGTTTTCACAATCGCCGCTTCTGTGCCTGCGCAAGCTGCATGTCCAAAACCATCTTTGCTTTTGCCATTCGCAATATCATAAATAATCTGGTCGGTTTTATCCGCTGCAACGCCTGCTGGCACAAAGTCCAACTTCAGAGTATTACGCGTGCGCCACGCAATATTATGGTCCGCGCAAGAGCTATCTCCGCTGACACCAACCGCACCAAGCAATTCGCCGCTTGCGTCATATAGTGGCAAACCACCACCAAACACATTCACGCCACCAATACGTTTGCCAACCATCGCGTCATTTTCTGTGCCGAACTCCTTCGCCTTACCCGCATAAGCCACCGAAACATCTACAGGGTTGCTGGCTTGCAAGCCAAACAAGCTACCGCCCGGTTGCACCGCTGAATAAAGATTGGCAGTAGAAAGCGCCAAAGCTGGCAAGCTAAAGGCGTTGGCTGTATTTGCTTTTTGCGCAGAAATCACGCGGCTACCAGGCCATTGCGCCGCTTCGTTTTCACCCGTATAAGCCACGGCACACACCACACCGCTACGGTCCACAACCGTGGCCCACATGTTCAAACCAAAACCACCATTTTTCTGAGATGTGGCTGCTTTAAGCGCCGCTTGCAACGTGGCTTGGTTTGGCAATTTAACGCATGCGTTTGGTACAGCGGCATGCGTTGCCGTTGCGGTTATAATGCTCAATAAAAAGATACAGATTTTTTTCATTTTTTCCCTCGATAAAATAATTTTTACTCATGTGTTCTTGCATAGGTTTGCTCGATGTCAAATCGAAAGAGAGCATATATTGCATTTACTTGGCGAGATTGGCTAGTGCCTCGCCCTCTAGCCGCTGTCCAATCCATTCACTCATTGAAACCGCGCCAAGTGATGCGTAAAACTTCAACGCATCTTCATTCCAATCCAGTACCGACCATTCTAGGCGACCACATTCTTCTGCCACGGCGATTTGCGCAAGGCGCTGAAAAAGCGCATTCGCAATCCCCTTACGGCGGAAATCTGGGCGCACAAATAAATCCTCCAAGTAAATGCCGGGTTTGCAGAGGAAGGTGGAAAAATTATAAAAATACAGCGCAAAAGCGGCAGGCGCGCCATTCCACTCGGCAATCAACGCGTGGGCCTTGGGTTGCGTGCCAAATAAATGTTTGGTCAGCAACGCTTCATCTGCAAAACATTCATGGCGCAGCTTTTCATATTCAGAAAGCTCAATAATCATTTGGCTAATAAGCGCTGAATCAGCAGCTGTCGCAGGGCGAATATGAAGCATGGCGTCCTCTTTCATGTCGTTTTATCGCGCAATTACTTGTGAATTTCCGCTGTTTCTATATAGTCACTTCATGGAACATGCACTGATTTATACGATTATCGCCAGCATTGTCACCGCATTCATTTTTGGTATGTTGGCTAAACAGATGAAGTTGCCCGCTATCTTTGGCTACCTGCTAGCAGGGGTAGCGATTGGCCCCAACACCCCTGGCTTTGTCGCCGACCTTTCCTTGGCCAACCAATTAGCTGAAATTGGCATTATTCTTTTGATGTTTGGCGTGGGCCTCCATTTTTCTTTTAAAGATTTAATTGCAAGCCGTAAAATTGCGCTTCCAGGTGCTATCGCGCAGATGACGGCCGCCACATTGATTGGTGCAAGCGTGGCTATCTGGCTTGGCTACGATATGACAGCCGCCATTATTTTTGGCGTCTCCCTTTCGGTCGCGAGCACCATTGTGCTTATCCGCTCGCTGGAACAACGAAAATTATTGGATAGCGCGGGCGGAAAAATTGCCATCAGCTGGTTGATTATAGAAGATATTGCGATGGTTTTTGCATTGGTGATGCTGCCCGTGCTTGCCGAGATGAACAACGGCACACAAGAACCAAGCACAAAAATCATCATTTCCACACTACTTGAGGTTCTTTTCAAAATCGGCGGATTTTTTGCTTTCATGATTATTGTGGGCAGAAGGCTGTTGCCATGGCTATTGGTAAGAACCGCCAAAATGCGCTCCGACGAATTAAACACGCTTGGCACATTAGCGATTGCCCTTGGCTTTGCGCTTATTGCCTATGTGGTGTTTGACGCCTCTCTGGCGTTGGGTGCCTTTCTGGCGGGTGTGATGCTGAACGAAAGCGAGATCGGCCGCAAATCCGCTCAGAGCTCTGTGCAGATGCGTGACGCTTTCTCGGTGCTGTTCTTTGTTTCCGTGGGTATGCTGTTTGACCCACGCACCATGATTGAGCAGCCTTTGCCAGTGCTATTGACGTTCCTGACCATTGTGGGCGCAAAGAGTGCGGTCGCATTTGCCATCACCTATCTATTCAATCAGCCCCGCGATGTGAGCTACCCCGTGGCGATTGGCCTTGCTCAAATTGGTGAGTTCTCATTTATTTTGGGCGGCCTTGCCCTGAGCAAAGGGTTGATGACGCAAGATTTATATAATCTGATTCTTGCGGGTGCGATGCTATCGATCGTGGTGAATCCGTTTTTATTCCGAATTTACGATGCGCGTATTGAGAAAAAATAGCCACTGAGGAAGTGGCGGGAGTGACGGGAATTGATTCGGCGTGTTTTAACACGCCTCTCCCTCAAGGGGCTGCTCGCCTTCGGCTGCGCAGTCCTCGGTTTGTCTTCGCTGTGCTTCGCAAACTCGAGTGAACCCGCGCGGGTTCTCCAAGCCTTCTTCATTCACTAAAAAAGCCCCGTGAAGGGGCTTTTTTAGTGAATGGCGGGAGTGACGGGACTCGAACCCGCGGCCTCCTGCGTGACAGGCAGGCGCTCTAACCAGCTGAGCTACACCCCCGCATGAAAAAATGTCACGTGCGAGTTTAAGGAATGGTGGGCGATCACGGACTCGAACCGCGGACCCTCTCGGTGTAAACGAGATGCTCTAACCAACTGAGCTAATCGCCCATTCCTTAGAAAGGAAGTGCTACATATCGACATTTATTTGCCGTGACAAGCATAAAAAACACTTTTCAACATCAAATGTTTAGGTGCGACTTTTTTCCCAGCCTC
The DNA here is from genome assembly GCA_027485005.1 of Alphaproteobacteria bacterium. Classification (GTDB taxonomy): domain Bacteria; phylum Pseudomonadota; class Alphaproteobacteria; order Rickettsiales; family JAIXRX01; genus JAIXRX01. The sequence goes on along the minus strand of JAIXRX010000096.1, from coordinate 16,117 downwards.
AGTACAACAAAAAACGCGGGGAAATTCCCCGCGTTTTCTGCAAATAACATCTAATCAAAAGATGTGCGTAAAGTTACGCAGCTTTCTTTTTCTTAGCTTTGTTTACTTGGTCTTTCAGGGCTTTGCCTGGACGGAATTTAGGCTGTTTAGAAGCAGCAATTTTGATCACTGCACCAGTGCGTGGGTTGCGGCCTTCGGTTGCTTTGCGTTGAACAACAGCAAAGGTACCAAAACCAACAATACGAACTTCATCGCCAGAAGACATAGCTTCAGAAACGATATCGATGAAAGCATCCAGTGCTTCTGCAGCTTTAGCTTTGGTGAGTTCGGTGCGTTCAGCAATTTCTGCTGACAATTCGCTCTTGTTCATGGGGTAACTCCTTTGATGGGTATTGGTTTGGTTTTCATTCGCAACCACACATGACCTTTGCAATCCCGCTGTCAGTCTTGCTTAGCTGCAACGCCACGAAAGAAAGCACGCTTTTTTGCGGTTGTAAACATAAAAATGCAAAAAACTTCAAAAAAATACAGGGTGAGAGCGGGTTTCAAGCCATTATATAAGAGAAGTCATAGACTTAGCTAAATTTATACACAGCCTCACAAACCCTCTGAGAGCCGCAGAAACACTGGTTTTTGTGCGTTATGCACAAAAAAAAGGAGATGGCAAGATATTTTTTTGCCATCTCCATCATGCTAAATCACAAGCTTTTACGCCAGTTTAATGCTTCATCACGCCGACATCACCTTCTAATGCAGAGGGCGAACGATGCATCGCTTTTTCCATTTCTGGCGTCCATTCAACCGGCACCAAAGGCTTAGCGAGAGCCAATTGCAAGACTTCATCCACTGACTTCACCGGAATAATTTTCAAACCTTTTTTTACATTGTCTGGAATTTCTTCTAAATCTTTCACGTTCTCATGTGGAATCAAAACGGTTTCGATCCCACCGCGTAACGCCGCCAGCAGCTTTTCTTTCAAGCCACCAATCGGCAATACGCGCCCACGCAACGTGACCTCACCCGTCATCGCTACTGTTTTGAGTACAGGAATCCCCGTCATCAAGGAAGCAATCGTGGTGCACATGGCAATGCCTGCAGAAGGGCCGTCCTTTGGTGTTGCACCCTCTGGCACGTGAATATGAATGTCTTTAGTTTGGAACAATGGCGGTAAAATGCCATACTCTGCACTGCGCGAACGAATGTAGGAAAACGCGGCTTGCGCCGATTCCTGCATCACTTCACCAAGCTTACCCGTAATCGTCACTTTGCCTTTGCCAGCCACCATTACGGATTCGATTTGCAGCAAATCCCCACCCACTTCGGTATAGGCCAGACCAGTGGTTGCGCCCACTTGGTCTTCTTTTTCCGCCATGCCGAAATTATGTTTCTGCACGCCAAGATATTTGCCAAGATTCTTGCGTGAAACCGACACACTTTTTTCCTTGGCAACCATCAATTCTTTTACTGTTTTACGAGCAAGATTAGAAATCTCACGCTCGAGATTACGCACGCCTGCTTCTTGCGTGTAATAGCGAATAATGTCACGCACTGCATCATCGGCCACTTTAAACTCTTCCTCTTTTAACAAATGTTCCTTCATTTGTTTTGGAATCAGATGCTGTTTGGCAATCGCAAGTTTCTCGTCTTCTGTGTAACCCGACAAACGAATCACTTCCATACGGTCCAACAGAGGGCGCGGCATATTGTACGAGTTTGAAGTGGCTAAGAACAACACATTCGATAAATCATAATCTACTTCGAGATAATGATCATTGAAGCTGTGATTTTGTTCAGGATCTAACACCTCCAAAAGCGCTGCAGCTGGATCTCCACGGAAATCAGAACCCATTTTATCGATCTCATCCAGCAAAATAAGCGGATTAGATGCTTTCGCTTTCTTCATCGCCTGAATAATTTTGCCGGGCATAGAGCCAATGTAAGTGCGGCGATGGCCACGAATCTCTGATTCGTCACGTACACCACCAAGCGAAATACGAACGTATTTACGCCCCGTCGCTTTAGCAATGGACTTCGCCAGCGAGGTTTTGCCCACCCCTGGAGGGCCAATCAAGCACATGATGGGACCTTTGATTTTTTTGGCACGCGCCTGAACTGCAAGATACTCAACAATACGATCTTTAACTTTCGCCAAACCATAATGATCGTCGTCTAGCACTTGTTGGGCTTTCACCAGATCATCTGAGACTTTGCTGTTACGTTTCCATGGCAAAGACACCACCCAATCAAGGTAGTTACGAATGACTGACGCTTCCGCCGACATCATGCTCATGCTTCGTAGTTTTTTTAATTCACCCAAACATTTTTCACGGGCTTCTTTGGTCAGCTTGGTTGATTTGATACGATTTTCAAGCTCTGAAATTTCGTCTTTGCCGTCCTCACCCTCGCCCAATTCTTTCTGAATCGCCTTCATTTGCTCGTTCAAATAATATTCGCGCTGGGTTTTTTCCATCTGTTTTTTAACGCGGGAGCGAATCCGTTTTTCGGTATTGAGTACACCGATTTCTGATTCCATCAAGCCAAACACCTGCTCCAGACGCTCTACTACATTAGAAATTTCTAATACTTTTTGCTTGTCAGGAATTTTAATCGCAATGTGTGAAGCAACGGTGTCTGCTAATCGGCCAGCATCTTCAATCTGATTAATCGTGCCTAAAATTTCAGTGGGAATTTTTTTGTTGAGCTTCACATATTGCTCAAACTCGGTCACAACAGTGCGCACCAACGCTTCGATTTCTTCTTTGTCGGACGGCGTATCTTCGAACTTTGTGGCACGCGCGCTAAAATAATCGCTAGTTTCAACAAACTCTGTAATTTTTGCGCGGTGAAGACCTTCCACCAATACTTTTACCGTACCATCTGGCAAGCGCAGTAATTGCAAAATAGTAGCTACCGTACCCACTTTATACACGTCATTTTCACTTGGATCGTCTTGCGCAGGATTCTTTTGCGCCACCAACATAATTTTGCTTTCTTCTTTCACCACGCTTTCCAGCGCACGCACCGATTTTTCACGCCCCACAAAAAGCGGGACAATCATGCCAGGGAACACCACGATGTCACGTAGCGGTAGCACAGGATATAAGATAGATTCAGACATTGGGGAGCTCACGTTAAAATAGATATAATCTAGATATAGTGCAGATGGTAGACTTTGCCAAGAGTCTGCGCCACAGAAAACATAAAAAAAGGGGAGTGAACGAGCCCTCCCCTTTTTCCTTTAAGATGGTATCCGACTAAGAAGCCTTGTCTGACATTTCTTCTGCTGTACGGCGCACGATTTCAGGTAGTTTTTTACCCGCAATCACTTCCGCATCAACAACAACCTCTTTGGCATCCGCCATACCCGGTACGTCATACATGGTATCAAGCAAAACCGTTTCCAGAATAGCACGTAGACCACGCGCACCTGTTTTGCGTTCAATCGCGCGTTTAGCGATGGCTTCTAGCGCATCCTGTGTAAAGGTAAGTTCCACATTTTCCATTTCAAAGAGCTTTTTATATTGACGCACCAAGGCGTTTTTCGGCTCTGTTAAGATGGTTACGAGGGCTGGAACGTCCAAATCCTCAAGGGTGGCAACCACCGGCAAACGCCCAACAAACTCAGGAATCAAACCGAATTTGATCAAATCTTCTGGCTCGAGTTCGGCATAAAGTTCGCCCACGCGCTTGTCTTCGGAATTGCGAACATCCGCACCGAAACCAATGGAAGTGCCTTTGCCGCGCATACCGATAATTTTTTCGATACCCGCAAATGCACCGCTACAAATGAAGAGGATGTTTGCCGTGTCCACTTGCAGGAATTCCTGCTGTGGATGCTTGCGGCCACCTTGCGGAGGAACAGATGCCACAGTGCCTTCCAGAATTTTCAGCAAGGCCTGTTGCACACCCTCGCCCGACACGTCACGCGTGATGGAAGGGTTCTCAGATTTACGAGAAATTTTGTCGACTTCGTCGATATAAACGATCCCGCGTTGAGCGCGTTCCACGTTGTAATCAGCAGCTTGTAGCAAGCGTAGGATGATATTTTCCACGTCTTCACCCACATAACCAGCTTCAGTTAATGTGGTGGCGTCTGCCATGGTAAATGGTACGTCCAGAATACGAGCAAGCGTTTGTGCAAGCAAGGTTTTACCGCAACCAGTTGGCCCCACGAGCAATATGTTTGACTTGTGCAATTCAACGTCTGACAATCCTTTTTCGATCATCGACACACGTTTATAATGGTTGTGCACAGCCACTGAAAGTACACGCTTGGCGCGGTCTTGGCCAATCACATAATCATCCAACACTTTGCGAATTTCTTGAGGTGTTGGAACGCCTTCAGACGCCTCTTTGCTTGGCGTACCGCCCTTGTCAGCTGCTTTGATAATGTCCATGCAAAGTTCAACACATTCGTCGCAGATAAATACGGCAGGACCCGCAATCAGCTTGCGAACTTCATGTTCACTTTTTGCACAAAACGAGCAGTAACGCGTATTTTTTGTGTCTTTTGGTGGAATGCCAGACTTTGTCATAATAAGCCTTTCTTATTGATCGTCTTTTCGCTTTTTCAGTATCCTTCACTTTACGCTAGCGGAATGCCATTTAATAAAGCGTTAAGAAAACTGTTTTACCCTATTGTTTTACTAACCTATTTCTTATCGGCTTCCGGAAGTGCGCGCTGTTCTACAATTTCGTCGATCAAGCCAAATTCTTTAGCCTTTTCAGCACTCATAAAATTATCGCGTTCCATCGCTGCTTGGACCACATCCAGTGGCTGACCGGTATGTTTCACATACATGTCATTGAGGCGGGCTTTCAGCTCCAGAATTTCTTTGGCGTGAATTTCAATGTCCGTTGCTTGGCCACGGAAACCACCCGACGGCTGGTGAATCATCACACGGGAATTAGGCGTGGAATAACGCTTGCCTTTTGCCCCAGCCGTAAGAAGCAACGACCCCATTGAGCACGCTTGACCAATCACGAGCGTAGAAACTTCTGCACGGATATATTGCATGGTGTCATAGATAGACAAGCCAGCCGTTACCACGCCACCTGGCGAATTAATGTACATAGCGATGGGTTTATTAGGCGCTTCTGATTCCAAGAACAAAAGCTGAGCCACCACTAATGATGCCATATTGTCTTCCACCGGACCGGTGAGAAAAACAATGCGCTCACGCAGCAAGCGAGAGTAAATATCAAACGCACGCTCACCACGGCTGGATTGCTCCACGACCATCGGCACCAAGTTTGCGTATGTTTCCATCATTTTATCAGCGTACATCAGGATTCTCCCTTAATTTGTTATTACTTTTATGTTGATTGATTCTTAAACGTTATCGTCTTCCCATGCACGTTTGCGAAGCTCTTCCACCGTGGTGGGTTGGTCTTTCACCGTGATTTTGCTGAGCAAATAGTCCACAGCTTTTTCTTCCAACAATGGGCCACGAATTTCGTCAAGACGTTGTGGATTGCCACGATAATATTCAAAGATTTTATCTTCTTGACCAGGGAACATGCGTGCTTGTTGCATGATCGCAGCCGAGAGTTCTTCCTGCGTGATTTTGATGCTATTTTGATTGCTGATATCTGACAACAGCAAGCCCAAACGCACGCGACGCGCTGCAATCTCTTTATATTCTTTTTTCAAATCGTCGTCTGACTTATCTTTTAAGGTTTCATCACCTTCAGCTTTGGCCTGCTCCACTTGCTGCCAGATAGAGTTGAACTCTAGTTCCAGCATGCGCGCAGGTACTTCAAAGTTGTAGGCTTTGTCCATTTGATCAAACATTTGTTTTTTCATGTGTGAACGAACGGCTTGATTCAGGTCTTGTTCAATCTGCTGGCGGATAATCCCTTGCAGCTTTTCTAACGATTCCAAGCCCAATTTTTTAGCAAATTCGTCATTCACTTCAGCGGCAGACGCAATCAACACCTTGTTAACCTTCACTTTGAACTCGGTAGGCTTACTACGCAAATCCTCTTTGTGGTAATCGGCTGGGAAGGTCACATTTACCGTCACATCGTCACCCGCTTTTGCACCTACCAATTGGTCTTCAAAGCCAGGGATGAAGGTGTTGCTACCTAAAGTAAGGTTTACGCCTTGTGCGGTGCCGCCTTCAAATGCCACGCCGTCTAGATAGCCAGAGAAGTCAATGTTAAGCACATGGTCTTTTGCAGCTTTAGTGCCTTCTGGGGCCTCAGCCAATGCTTTATTTCCTTCGGCCACACGTGCAATGGCTTCCGCCACTTCGTTTTCTGGTACTTCGTAGGTATAGCGATTGATAGAGATTTTTTCTGCTGACACTTCTGGCAAGGCTGGCATCACTTCGAGTGCCATGGTATATTCAAGGTCTTTGCCTTCTTCAAACGACGTAATTTTGATTTGCGCTGGCAAAGCAGGCTTCAATGATTTTTCACGAATCACGTCTTGAGAGGTGGTGTTCACTGTTTGCTCTAGCACGTCACCCATAATGGATTTGCCATAGCGTTGTTTAAGCACAGCCACTGGAATATGACCAGGGCGGAAGCCAGGGATTTTTGCACGTTTGCCAACTTCTTTCAGCTGGCTTTCCATTGCTTTTTCAATGGTCTTAGCGTCTACGCGGATGCTGTATTCGCGGGCGAGTTTCTCGTTTTTAAGTTCAGTAACTTGCATGATTTTTCTCTAACATTTCTAAAAGGGTAAAATTCTGAGCATTAAACACAGTGATTTATCTTTGTTATCTCAGCATTTTGGCGCGGTCAATGGGTGCTTTTAATAATTTTTAAGACTTATGTATAGGTTGTGGCACATTTGCCCCACGCCTATATGTTATCTGCAAAAGCCCTGCCAACCTTAGAATGTCATGAAAATGTAACAAACAAAGGGCTAAGTTTTTGCTATAACATATCCTGTAACTTATTATTTTTGAGGTGAAATGCCACTTTATCAATACCCCAATACTTCGCCGATCGATGAGGTAAAACTCTGGCGCACCAAAGGTGGTGACCTTTTGGGGTATGTTCATGCTGGGCAAAATGTAACTGAAGACACCCTTAAATACACGCGATTGAAAATTGAAAGTGCGGGCTTACGCTGCGCACCATGGGCAGACGAGAACGGCAAAGCCTATCTTGAAGTGCGCGGCCTGAAAAATATGGAAATGCTGCCAGACATTTTGCAGAGAAATGGCTTTGCAACCGGGCAAGCAACCGTGTTACCGCTACCAGAGGATGAAGTATCTGCGAGTGCCAAAGCGGGCAGCCGTAAAATTCAGTTAGCGGGCGCATTGTACCTTGGCGGCGATGCTTTCTTTACCGGCCATGGCATGATCAAAAAATATGGCGCCCATGCACAAGAGCTTGCCAAACAAATTGAACATACAAGCGGTGGCACACCTGAGCTACTTTCCTCGGCGTTTTATGCACTTGGCAGTATCTTTGCCGTCGGGTTTGGAAAGGATCAATCTGGCCAACGCTTACAGGATGTTTCGCGGCCATTGGCGCAATATCTAGAAAAATCACTTGGTCACATTCCAGCGGGCACGGCGCTTGCTGCTGAGCAAGAAAATGACAAGCGGCGCGGTACTGGCGACAAGTTTTTGAGCTTTTTAAATCGTTACCCGTCCGAACTCATGAATATGAGCTTTGCCTTTGCAGGCGCGATGATTGCACTCGCTGCGCACCAAAACACGCAAGACAGTAAATATCACCGCATTTTAGAAGGCACGCTGGGTGTGACTACCATGCTTTCTGGCTTGGCGGGCACGTTTATTAAAGAGAAAGAACACGACCCAGATGCATCCAAAAAACATGGCATGGCTAAAGTGTGGGAATATGTACAAGAGCATCCACTCGCTTTGGCAGGCTATGGTTTGATGGCCAGCACAGTCATTCACGGGGTATTGAGTGTAGATAAATTGCGCATTTCTAACAAAAATATTGCATTGCTGGAAAAAGCAGTCGGCAAGGAAGCAGGCGTTTTAGGCGAGGCAGAAGCTAATGAAGTCCGTGCACATATTAAAGAAGCAACCAGTAAATGGACAACGCCACCAACACTTAATACCAGTGGCGCACTTACTGAGGATGAACTCAAAGAAGCAAAACTCCAGCTTTCCATCAATAAATCGGATTTGTGGGAAGGCGTGTTCCGCGGGGTATTTGTTGTGAGCAACGTGATTGCTGAGATTTTGATCGCCACCTCTTCCAAGGGGCATGGCGCAGGCGTGACAGGAGATCCAAGCGTTGAAAAAACGGTATTCAGCATGTCTGCTGAAGCGATCGTGCGCCAACCAGCCAACATGCGCGAAAATCTTATTCAACAAGTGGGGGCTTATATCTCTCACCCTGATATTTTAGGCGGCAAACCTCAACAAAATATGGATAAGCTTCGTGAAGCGGTGGCGCATGCCAGCCTTAACCCGTGGGCCATGCCAGATATTTCAACGCAGCCGAGCACGCCACAAAACTGGCAGCAGAAGATTGAAACTATTGATAACCACTCTCGTCAGGTGAGTGCGGCGTTCTAATGCGTCATATCGTCAAGCATTTCAAACGCACTGGAAAACTCTGGATTGCCGCATTAATTGCAGCTAGTGCCACTCTCGAGCCAACGCTTGATATGCCAGAGCAGCAAAAAACAGAACAAGTGCCGCTAGTAAATATAAAAGATTTTTCAAGCAAACAGGCATTTTTCTCTTTATCCGACCACGCACCTGATATTTCAATAGACGATAAAACCTCGATATTCTCTTTGCCTGGAAAGCTAAAAGAAAAAGGCATTACCCGGGATACTTGTTATATTCATATCACGACTGATCACCCTTCATCTGTCGACCACACCATTGCTTTTCATCAGAAATACCTGCAAAAACTAATTGATGCCTCGAAAAATTTTCAACATCGACTTGGCATTAAAGGTAACATCAATCTTACGTTTTCTATGTATGACAAAAAAATGTTTTACGGGATTAACTTTCCTTCAAGAAAAACTGGGGAAAAAGAGTTTAATGTAGTATTGGATAGCAGGTTTGTTTCACAGGCAGATCAGCAGCAAATATTATTCGTCCTCGGTCATGAAATGGGACATATTGCGGACTATCATAAAAGACACAATTTCAGCTCCCACGAGAGGGAATATCGGGCAGATTCAGCCGGTACAGTTCTGACAAATCAACAGGCAGGAAAACGCTTTGTTGATAAAATTATTCAAAATGATGATGCTCAATTTGCTCTCATCTTTTCCAAACGCCCCCCAGTACATTTTATGTCTCCAATATTTCGCAAGGAATTTTCAAAGAACCTTCACGCGAAAAGAAACCATCCCTCTGGTTTGGATAGAATGCAACATATAGAAAAAGTTGCAAAGGGTTACTCTGGCTGGCTTGAACGTTAAATGCTACTCTCCTTTTATCATCAGCCATAATTCTGGAAAATCGTCCCCGCTTCGCTTACCAATGCTATCAAATGATACTGGCGAATTGGGAGTGTGCGGATTGATACGAATGCCCCAAAGCGGCTGCAAACTGTTGGGCAGCATGGAAAAACGCATATCCGCAATCAATGTACTGTCCGTATCAGGGGGGTAGCTTGCCACCCAGCCGTCTGAGAAAAAGGTGAAGCGCTCCACGTCCCGTGCTTGGGTGCTAAGCGTTGGTAGCTCTGGCTTAGCAAAAGATGGATTGTATTTTTCCACATCCCCCCCTGCATACCATACCGATTCTGTCCATGGCAGCACGCGCACGGCGGCAATATAAAACCGACCGCCATATTCATATTGCACCCGCCAGACGATGTTGTTGCCGAAAGACGGCTTGACCTCAAACCGCTCTGGCACATGCCCCAGCGCATCTGCATGGGCATGCATGGCCTCGGTCGCGCGCTCGCGCTGCGTATAGCCAAAACCAAGATAAAAGGCAGCAAACAGCACAGACACCAACACCAAACGCTGACGGTTTTTGAAGGTAGCCATCAGCAGCAACGCAAGCAACGGCAGTGTAAAGAGCGGGTCGATGATGGAAATCAGGCTCCAGCTTTCGCGGCGCATGGTGAATGGCCAGAATAAATGCGTGCCGTAATTGGTCATCGCATCAAGCAGGCCATGCACACTGTAACCGAGCATCGCAAACCACACACATGCCCAAAAGCCAAGATAACGGCGCATCAGCGGCCACAGTGCGCCACCAATCAGCAAGCCACCCAGCGGAATAAAAAGCAGCGCATGGGTGAAAAAGCGATGATATTCGATGCCAAGCAGTGGGTCGGCGGAGGATTTAATCAAGACGTCTAAATCAGGCGCCATGCCGCCCAGCACACCCGCCAGCACCGCCGCCTTCACAGGTGCTGCCGCAAATCGCGCACGCTTGCCCAAAAGCGCAAACGTGCCGCCCAATACCCCATGCGTTAATGGATCCATACCCTACCTCTGCCCTTAAAAGAAAGCATAGGTTTAGCGGAATTTATCGTTGATGAGAATCACCTTTTATCAGATCTTTCAACTGCGCTTCTCGGCGCTTCAATCTAGCCACATGCGCATGTTCACGCCTTTCTGGCGTGTCTGTTTGCATGGAAAAACTTTCTAAATCTATAGGATGCTTCTGGTGAATTTTATGAAGCGCTTCTTTGTAGTTTTCATAAACCTGCTGAGTATTAAGATCGCTATTTGGTAAAATCAAATCAATGATATTGCAGCTTTTTGCTGCCGCAGATTGAATTTCTTGTCCTTGCATTATTAAATAACGCAAATCGCGTACATTAATATCATGCCCAACCTCTCCTTGATTATAGCGCGGCAATGCAAATAAATAATGTCCCCGCTCTTTACCATTTTTATAAAAATGTTGCTCTACCTTCATCGCAAGATTTTCATGATCAAGGCGATGCTTGGCGTAATCTAGCGTCACCTCAATAAATTCAATAAAATTTTTCTGCTCTTCTTCATTCATCCCCTCTTGAGCCAATTGCTTTATAATCTGCTCTCGAACCGTTTTGATGGGATGTGTTCTTTCCAAATCCTGATACAAATAGGCCATTTGATTATTGAAGGATTTGTTGTCTTGTATTCTTTTGGGCAAGCGTTCGTGAGCTAAACGCATTTTTTCACCACTTGAGTCACCCGCATGCGCTATTTCATGCGCAAGCACTGCTGTAAAATTCATCTTCCCAATCACACCATCATCTTGCGCAAAAATTTGATTAATATTTCCAGCAGAACATCTTATTTCTCGCAGATAATTATCGTAATACATGCCATCTTTGCCCTTATTACCGCTCCAACCAATCATAATTTTTGTATGCGGATGAAGTTTCTGAACACTGTCAAAAACTGCCTGACCAACTGCATCAGACTCAATTTCAGCCAAAGACCCTTTGATCAAATCCCGCTGAAATGGCTCTAATGCATTATCAATGGTAAAAATATCGCTCCATTTAATGGCCTCAGCATCTGCAATATTTTTGGCGGGCGAACGCTCAATTTTTCGTCCCATTGGCCCGATATGATAATGCTTGGGCGTATTTTTATTACTCGCCACCGCATCGCTTTGCGCCTGAGCTTTTTCAGGCGCAAAAAACACCGCGCCAAGCGCCACCTGCGAAAGTAAAAAACCTTTCTTCCACCCGTTCATGCAGTATCCTCCACCCTAGAGAATAGCTAAAAAACCTTAAGTTTTTATAAATAGGCCGCAAAAATCTCTGGGGCGGGCGCTTCCACCACAATGGCAGGTTTTTTGGGGTAAAGCGGCAGTTCAATGCGGCTGGCGTGCAGGTGCAGCGGGGTATTGGCGGCCTTCGCCTCATCCGTTTTATCCCCGTAAATCTTTTCCCCTAAGATTGGGCAGCCCAGCGCCACGCAATGCAACCGCAACTGGTGCGTGCGCCCTGTCTTCGGCGTTAATTTTAGCAGGGCATGGCCGTCCACTACTTTTAGTACCTCATAATGCGTCTCGGCGAACTGTGCCCCTGCTTGGCCTTCTTCGGCCAGCATCATCCACCAGCTATTTTTCTGTTGGCTTTTTTTGCGCAAAGGCTGCGTGATGACGCCTGAAGGTTGCGCGGGCACGCCCTGCACCACCGCAAGGTAGGTTTTTTGCGCAAGGTTTTTAGCGAATAAATCGCCTAACCGCGCCAAGGCCTGCTTGTGCCGCCCAAGCACCAAACAACCGCTGGTTTCGCGGTCTAAGCGGTGGGCGAGCGCAGGCGCATTCGGCAACCCAAATTGTAGCGCAGGAAAAAAATCCTCCAGCGTGGTGCCGCCTTTGGGGCCTTTATGCACCGCCATACCGGCAGGTTTGTCGATCACTAGCATCAAGGCATCGCGATACAGAATGCGGGCTTGCAGTTCTTCGGGGGTCATGGCAGCGTGGCTCTTTAAAACTTTTTTTAAGGTGGTTTCATGCATATCGCATGGGTACATATCGGCACGCTACACCAGCAAGGCAACAGTTTCCATAGCGATATTGCGAGTGTGCGTTATCGTATGCTCGCGCCCGCCATGCAGCTTTTGCAAGCGGGGCACAACGTGATGCTTCATGCGGCGGATGATGGCGCGCACACCGCAAGCAAGCCCCTGCCCCAAAAACCCGATGTGGTGGTGGCGTGCAAGGCCATTATCAACGGCGCGCTGCGCGAACAATTGCAGGCGTGTAACACGCCAATTATATTTGATATTTGTGACCCGCTGATAGAAAACTCGCCCTTTGCAGAAAGCTACAAAGACTGGGCGCTAGCCGCCAACGCCATTAGCTGCAATACGCCAGACATGGTGGCGTTGATGCAGCGCTATACCGAAAAACCGATTCATCTGATTCCCGACCCCTGCTTGGGCAATAAAGGTGCTGTAAAGACATTTAGCGGAAGCTATGAAGCGCTGTGGTACGGCCATCCGTCCAACCTTGTGGGGTTGGAGATGGGGCTCAAGCAGCTCGCACAAAAACCCCTGCCCCAGCCACTGCAACTCACCGTCCTTACGCTGCTTTCACCGCCATTGCTGCAAGCGTTGGGAGCATTGCAAAAAGCGGTGGAACACGCCGCTATCATTAAACTTGTGCCATGGAGCTTGCCCGCACAAATACAAGCATTGCAGCAATCGTCACTGGTGTGGATTCCGCAGGAAAATTCGCCGCGCACCCGCACCAAATCCTCCAACCGCTTGGTGGAAGCGCTGTGGGCGGGAAGCATGGTGGCGGCCAGCCCACTGCCATCTTATCAGCCATATCGGGAGTTTGCGTTTTTAGCAGAAAACCAAGCAGAAGCGCTGCATCAGGCCTTTTCACAGGCTAATACATGGGCGCCACGCATTTTGGCAGGGCAAAGCCACATTGAAGCGCATGACAGCGTGTTTGCTGCTGGAAAAGCATGGGAAAATGCGCTACAAGCCGTGCATTCTGCCGCTAGATAAGGATTTTAACATGACCAACCCCGCCCCACTCGCCGCCAACCCTAAAGTGGGCTTTGTTAGCCTTGGTTGCCCCAAAGCTTTGGTGGATTCCGAGCGCATCCTCACGCAGCTGCGCGTGGAAGGCTATGACTTTTCGCCGAGCTATGAAGGCGCGGATGTGGTGATTGTGAATACCTGCGGCTTTTTGGATAGCGCGCGTGAAGAATCGCTGGAAGCGATTGGCGAGGCGATGAATGCCAACGGCAAAGTGATTGTGACGGGCTGCATGGGCGCAGAACCTGAAAAAATCCGTGAGCGCCACCCGAACGTGCTAGCCATCACTGGCCCTGCGCAATATGAATCGGTGCTCAAAGCGGTGCATGCCGCCGTGCCGCCGAGCAGCAATCCGTTGCTCGACCTTGTGCCAGCGCAAGGCGTGAAACTCACGCCAAAACATTATGCTTACCTCAAAATTTCCGAAGGCTGTAACAACCGTTGCAGCTTCTGCATCATCCCTTCGTTGCGCGGAGATTTGGTGAGCCGTCCAGTGGGCGACGTTTTGCGTGAAGCAGAAAATCTCGTCAAAGGTGGCGTGAAAGAATTGTTGGTGATTTCGCAAGACACCAGCGCTTACGGCGTGGACACCAAATATGCGACCAGTGAATGGCGCGGCCGCCAAGTGAAAAGCAAATTTTATGATTTAGCCGAAGCGCTGGGCGAGCTTGGCGTGTGGGTGCGTATGCATTATGTGTATCCTTATCCGCATGTGGACGCGGCGATTGAACTGATGGCGCAAGGCAAGATTTTGCCTTACTTGGACATTCCGTTTCAACATGCAAGCCCGAATGTGCTCAAAGCGATGAAACGCCCAGCCGCGCAAGAAAAAACGCTAGAACGCATTCATAAATGGCGCGAGATCTGCCCAGACCTCACCTTGCGCTCGACCTTCATCGTTGGCTTCCCTGGCGAGACCGAGGAGGATTTTGAGTTTTTGCTGGAATGGATGGAAGAAGCGCAGCTCGACCGCGTGGGTTGCTTTAAATATGAAGCCGTGCAAGGCGCGGTAGCCAACGATTTGCCAAACGCCGTGCCAGAAGAAGTGAAGGAAGAACGCTGGCACCGCTTTATGGCCGCGCAACAAGCAATAAGTGCGGACCGTTTGCAAGAAAAAATCGGCCATACGCTGGATGTGATGATTGACGGTGAAAATGAGGATGGCGGTTTTATTGGCCGCACCGCAGCGGACGCCCCAGAGATTGACGGGGTAGTGTTTGTGGAAAGCAGCAAACCGCTTTACGCTGGCCAGATTGTGCCTGTGCATATCACCGAAGCAGACGCCTATGATTTAACGGGCACGGCGGCAGCATAATAATTAAAAAAAGAGGGGAAAGCATTCGCTCTCCCCTCTTTTTACGTGAGTCGTCTAACGATACTCAACTTATCCAATTTATTGCTCAAATATGTTTCAGCAACTTCTGCAAAGTTTTCAGGATTTGCCTGAAATCTTGCGAGCGTAGCAAGCTTTTCTGGATTAAAAGCATCAAATCCATAAAAGACCAAGCCTAACTTGCCATTTTTTATGCCGGCAATGTCTCTCATAAAAAGACCCTGTAACCAGCACTGGATATATGCTGACACATTCTCCACAACCATTAACGGATGCTCAGGAATTACAAAGAAAAAGCTCTCGTAATCTTGGTCTCTTCCCTGTTCATACTTTACCTCTTTGAAAACAACATATGTGATGTCGTTTTTCCATAAGGCATTTTCAATCGCAGAAAAATCTTCGAGATTATAATTGGCTGCCAGTGTTGAAACTGGCTCATCACTGTATGAGGTGTATAGCGACACCTCAAGCCCTTTGAAGCAGATGTATGACTTAAAGCCTTTGATGAAGGCTTCAATCATAAAACGTTGCAAAGCCCTTTCTTCAGGCAGAAGAATTTTTTTTGTATCTTCCATTATTTTTCCCACGACGCGGGCGTTTAAAAATTATTATTGTGGAGTGCTGTTTTTCAGGTGTCACTCGCTTCTACACCCACCACACCAAAGGCATGGTCATAAAAATACACACGAAAGTATAAAGAATATAGAGCCACTGTCGAATGACAGTTTTATGACAAAGTTAATATTAGAAAAATCAAATATTAAACTTTTGTTACATGAATAGTTTTCATTTTACTTTTTACTCAGCACACATTAACTCTTTGTTAACTTATCGTCAACCAAACCTAAACAGGAGTTTAAATAGATGCGTTTTACCATTTTCTCTGCCACCACTGCCGTTTCACTCATTTTAGCAGCATCAACTGCTTTTGCAGGCTCAAATAATACCATCGAGCTGGATATTAGTGGCGATAAACACCAACAATATTTAGAGCAAAATGGCAGCAATAACTATCTGAAACTAAAGCAAGATGGTGAATCGAATGAGGCTGGTATTTTTCAGGGAAAAAATAATCCCGCCAGCTCTGGCCTTAAGGCAGATATTGAACAAGTTGGCCAATATAACAAAATGATTGATAAAAATTGCAATAAATATGGTTGTGTGACAATCGACGGCTACTCACAAGATGGCAGCAACTCATCTATAAAAGTTGTTCAGCATGGCAGCAGCAACACGATCAGTACCATGCCTTATCATCATTTTCAACGCGGCAATAATAACAATGTTCATGTTGAGCAGCTTGGTACCTCTAACTACGCCACGTTCAAACAAGAAGGCGATAACAATAATATTAATGTAAAACTTGATGG
>JAIXRX010000192.1 GCA_027485005.1 Alphaproteobacteria bacterium | reverse complement strand
TGGTGCGGGTGATAGGACTTGAACCTACACGCCTCGCGGCGCCAGAACCTAAATCTGGTGCGTCTGCCAATTTCGCCACACCCGCACGTTCTAAAAAATCCACTGCCGAAACAGTGGTGGGCGGTAGAGAACTCGAATCTCCGACCTCCACGATGTCAACGTGGCGCTCTAACCAACTGAGCTAACCGCCCGCTTTGCTGCCCAAAAGCAACCAAGGGGGCGCAACATATCAATTATTTCTTACCTTGCAAGATTTGTTTGCAAGAAAGCAAAAGTCAGCCATCGCCCATTTAGGGTTTTAGCGCTATATCACAGAGCACACTCAGTCAATAGAAGGAAGCTCGTCAGTGACTAGTCGCGATGTTTGCCGTGCTTTTTATTCTCATGATACCCCTCCTCGTGATGCTCTGGAGTCCAGCATTTGCCATTTTTCACATGCCCAGGAGGGCAATGATAACCAGGGTAACAAGCTGCTACTAATACCATTAATACCAAAAGAAGCAGAGAATTTGTCATACGTTTCATACATCGTATCCTTATTGAGTTTATGAACGACCGTTCTTTCTATATATGAAATAAAGAATCCATAAGGAAATACTAGGGGCAGAGGGAATGTGCTCGCCATGAATGGCTGCGCTGCAAACGCTAAATTCGCTTTGCTCATTAAGCTTTTTGTGAACCCTATTGGTCGCTTACCATCTTTAGGTGGCCATTGGCCGCCTAAAGATGGTAGGGGCAGAGGGACTTGAACCCCCGACAAAGGCGTTATGAGCGCCCTGCTCTAACCAACTGAGCTATGCCCCCAGCCGTTGCCATGCTTAAATGAGAATATCTTTCCTGACAAGCCTTTGAATATCAAAAGCCCAAAAAAACTAAGGGGTAATGCCACCACCATCAAATGGTCCCCAGAAACCATCATTTTTCTGATCAGCTTCGTGGGCGAAACGACAATAAGTGAACCCTTCGTTCCAACCTTGCTTATAAAGATCATTCGCACCAAGCTCTGGACGTTTTTTGTAGCCATAAAGCGCCTTGAACCACAGTGAACTGTTGGCAGAATAACCAGTGTCACAGCCATCTTGCCAGCCAAGCTGATACTCTGCAGGCCCTTCAGGCTCCACCCAATAAAGTGACGCTGGACGACAGGCGCTGAGCGCTGAGGCCGCCATGAAAAAAATTACTAAAGAGCGCAGATAAGTTGGTTTCATGCCAAGCAATATATAGGAATCGAAACGTCACATGTGTGAATTATTTATGACATTTTACCCCAATCATGCGCAGTCTTTCTTGACTATTGGCACAAAAAACAGGAGTGTTTTAGCCATATTTTCTGTTTTATATTGGGGTTTGGTGCGTGCTTAAGAAACTTTGGAATACTCCTTTTACCCTTGGGCAGCTTTTTGGGCTGCCGAGCCTTTGGTCTGCGCTTTACTTGTTGGTATGGGGCATGGGGCTTTATGGCATCGGTAGTTTTGTCGCCAACCAATATAATATCCGTAATATTCCTGAAACAGACGCATGGATCTGGTGGATTCTTTGGTTCTGGCTGAGCACAAGTATTTTAGTGCTAGCAGGTTTTTTTTGGTGCGCATTAGTTTGGAAAAATGCAGTTTCCGCTAAATATCGCTTCACGACTTTTGTGGTTCGTGGCATTTCACTTATCAAAATTATCATACTACTGTTTGCCAGCTATGGATTATGGACAGTAGCGAGTGAACGCTATGACCGCGTCGCACATATTGTTGCGGGAACATTGGGCTGTATGGAATATCAGTCAGCCAAAGGCTCGGTGTCAGAATATCAAGCATCGTGTGACTGCCAGCAAAAAGTTATTAGGGCGTTAGCTTTGCCAAGCAGCGGAGAAGCCGAAGATACCTCACGGGCACAAGCACTGGATATTTTTAGCAGAGCTTGGGAAGAAGGTTGCGTGACAGGACCACTGGATTTGGGTGACACCGATGAAGCGGCCGCCGAAGAAGCCAGCCAAGATACAAACGAATAAACCCAAATCGAATAATGAGAGAAAATATGCGTAGCGCAACCGTAAGCCGTAATACCAAAGAAACCCAAATCGAAGTAAGTATCAATCTCGATGGGAATGGAATCTATGACGTTTCCACCGGCATTGGATTTTTAGATCACATGCTTGAGCAGCTGGCTCGCCATGGTTTGTTTGACATTACCGTGAAAGCAAAGGGCGATTTGCACATTGATTTTCACCACACCACCGAAGATGTGGGGATTGCACTTGGCGAAGCAGTAAATAAAGCACTTGGTGACCGCAAAGGTATTACGCGGTATGGCCATGCTTATATTCCAATGGATGAAACCTTAAGCCGCGTGTCACTGGATCTTTCTAACCGCCCCTATCTGATTTGGAAAGTCAACTTCACAAGACCCAAATTGGGGGAAATGGATACAGAGCTTTTCAAAGAATGGTTTCAAGCCTTTGCCTTTGGCGCTGGAATGACCTTGCATGTGGAAAATATTTATGGCGAAAACAACCACCATATTGTGGAGTCCTGCTATAAAGGGATTGCGCGAGCGATGCGCACTGCGGTAACAATCGACCCACGCGCGGCTAACGCTGTTCCTTCTACTAAAGGCACTCTTTCAGGGGGAATATAACACATGTCGCTTTTTGCTGCAGGCTTACGTCCTGTTATTTATACTGCGTATGTCAAGGATAATGCTAACACACCTGCAGAAACCGCTGAGTTCGTGCGTGAAGGTTTTAACTGGCTAGCTTTTGTTTTTGGTCCATTCTGGGCGGCCTATCATCGCGCATGGTCACTGCTAATATTGCTCATCGCTCTTAATATTGGCCTCTCTACGCTTGAATATGTTGCCATTCTTTCCCCCACACAAACCATGTTGGTGCAATTATTTTTCCAGATCATGCTTGGGTTTGAAGCAAATGATTTTCTCGGCAATCTTCTTAGAAAACGCGGCTATATTCTAGTCGATATTGTCTGCGGAGATACACCATTGCGTGCGCAGCTTCGTTTTCTGGAACGTTATTTCGCCCGTGTCTCCAGCCAACCTGTTAGCTCTGCTCTTCCTCATGCACATGTAGCACCGCGCTCCCCTTGGTCATCATGGATGTCTAATAAAGAGGCCAAGTAAATGACCAAACATATTGTTGTTGTGGATTGTGGCTCGGGCAACCTTCGCTCGGTGACCAACGCACTCGCGCAATCCATCGAGCCATCTGACCACATTCATATCACCAGCCACGCTTCTGACCTTATAGATGCCACCCATATTGTACTACCGGGCGTAGGCGCCTTTGGGGACTGCATGAACGGCCTCAATGCCCTCAGCGGTATGCGCGACGCACTGGAACATGCCGTGCGCGAACAGAAAAAACCATTCCTTGGCATTTGCGTAGGCATGCAAATGTTGTTTGAAGAAGGGCATGAATTTGGCGTGCATCAAGGGCTTGGTTGGCTGAAAGGCAAAGTAAAACCAATGACTCCATCGCCAGAGCTTAAAATTCCGCATATGGGCTGGAACAGCCTGCACTTCCCTACCCCCGCGCGCCACTGGGCGTTTGAAGGGCTGGAAGAAACACCCGACGCTTATTTTGTGCACTCCTATCATGCAGTTGAAACCGATGCACAAGATGTGGTAGCGTATAGTATGTATGGTGAAAAAATTGTGGCGGCGGTAGCCAAAGAAAACATCCTCGCCACCCAGTTTCACCCCGAAAAAAGTCAGAGGGTTGGTTTATGTCTATTGCGCCACTTCGTTCATCAGAATTAGGGCATATTCGCGTCGAGCGCGTCGAAAAATTATCGGCGGGAGATGTCGCGGATTTAAGCAGCGCCACCATTGACGCGATTAAAGAAGGCATTGGTTTTAACTGGCTGCTGCCACCGGATCAACAAATGCTGGAAGCCTATTGGCGCGGCGTCACCGTGGTGCCAGAACGCGTATTATTCATCGGACGATTAGACGGCACGGTAGTTGCTTCTATCCAGCTGGTTTGCCCGTCTGCCAGCCGTCAGAGCATGGCGTTTGCCGCCACTCTCACCAATCATTTCGTGGCACCGTGGGCGCGTGGGCATGGCTTGGCAAAAGCCTTGCTGCAAGCCGCCGAAGCGGAAGCCAAAGCGCGCAACTACAGCACACTTAATCTTGCGGTGCGCGCCACCCAAAGCGCCGCACTCAGTTTGTATGAAGAATGTGGCTATCAATGCTGGGGCGTGCAACCTGCTTACGAACAAGTAGGTGACGCGATTGTGGCGGGCCACCATTTCTCTAAACAACTTCAACCACAACGGGTGAAATAGCTCGCGTGATTAAACGCCCCCTCCCCTCTATTCAAGACGTATTGATGGTGGCGCATGCCGCAGGCGAGCTGGTGCTTTCCATGCAAGGCACCGCAAAGGTGGAGCGCAAAGAAGACGGCTCGAATGTGACCGAAGCAGACATTGCTGCCAACGCCCTTATCTCCAAAGCTCTTTCGCAACTCACGCCCAATATCCCTGTGCTTGCCGAAGAGAATGAAAAAAAAATCAATGACCATATCCTCAAACATGTGACTGATTTTTGGGCGGTGGACCCTTTGGACGTGACGCAAAGTTACATTGAAGGACGCGATGGCTATAGCATCAACATTGCATTGCTAGAAAACCATGTGCCCATTTTAGGCGTGCTTCTCTTTCCCGCCAAAGGTGAGTGTTATTTTACAGGCGAAGATGGCTTTGCCTACCGACAATTTCTTACTGCCACACCAGAAAAAATCGAAGTTCAATCCTTTGATAAACTTCGCCAAGAAGGTGCCAATATCCGCTCAGTCATGAGTATTGCGCTGCGCAGCCGTGGGAACGAAGACGCCATCAATGCCAAACAAAAATCCATCAACACCATCGTCACCACAGGGCAGCACCGCGCCTGCATGGTGGCGACAGGCCAAGCACTGATGTGCTCGGAACAAGAAGGTTTTAGATTGTGGGACACCGCACCAACCTACGCGATTGTGCGCGCCGCTGGTGGCGACATCCGCCAGAATAACGGCCATACCTTGCAATTTAATACAGGGCTTGTGCTGCCAGATTATACCGTAGCGCACCCTTCTTTGCTCGACCGCATTTTACCCGAAGAATCAGACGATACTAACGCACCTTTTCAATTGGCCGCTCATGAATCACTTTAATATCTACCCCGCGATTGACCTTAAAGACGGCCACTGTGTGCGCCTGCTGCACGGCGAAATGGACAAAGCCACGGTGTTTTCCAATAGCCCCGCCGACCAAGCCAAACAGTTTGAAGCCGCGGGTTTTGAATGGCTACATGTGGTGGATTTGAATGGTGCTTTCACTGGCCAAAGCGAAAATGCGGATGCGATTTCTGCCATCCTCGCCTCCACTCAACTCAAAGTGCAACTCGGCGGTGGCATTCGTACCATTGAGCATATTCGTGCATGGTTGGAACGCGGCATTCACCGCGTGATTCTTGGCACGGTGGCCTTGCGCAACCCTGCGCTAGTCAAAGAAGCCTGCGCATTATTCCCGGGACAAATTGTGGTGGGAATTGACGCACGCCAAGGTTTGGTGGCGGTGGAAGGCTGGGCTGAACAGTCTGACATGAGCGCACTAGAGCTTGCGAAGAAATTTGAAGATGCAGGCGTGGCGGCGATTATTTACACCGACATTGGGCGAGACGGCGCGATGCAAGGCCCGAACTTGGAAGAAACAGCGCAACTTGCGGAACAGATTTCTATCCCTGTGATTCTTTCTGGCGGCATCACCCGACCGACTGACGTACACGCAACATTCGACGCGCAAGCACGCGGCATTTCTGGTGTGATTATTGGCCGCGCTTTGTATGAAGGCAGCGTGACGCCTGCGGATTTGCAGCGCTATTTGAAAGCCGCTTAAGCCCATGCAAAACAACCTCAAAACCCGCATCATCCCTTGCCTTGACGTGAAAGATGGCCGCGTGGTCAAAGGTGTGAATTTTGTAGAATTGCGCGACGCAGGCGACCCTGTGGAACAAGCCAAAATCTATGATGCCCAAGGCGCGGATGAACTCTGTTTCTTGGATATTTCCGCGTCCCATGAAGGGCGCAACACCATGTTGGATGTGGTGGAAAATGTGGCGAAAGTTTGCTTCATGCCGGTTACCGTTGGTGGCGGCGTGCGCACGCTCGATGATATTTCAAATTTGCTGCGCGCAGGGGCAGACAAAGTTTCCATCAATACCACCGCGGTTCATAACCCAGAATTTGTGCGCCAAGCCGCGCAAAAATTTGGCGTGCAATGTATTGTGGTCGCGGTGGACGCAAAAACCGTCGGCGATGGAAAATATGAAGTCTTCACCCATGGTGGGCGCAACCCGACAGGCCTCGACGCCGTGGCATGGGCGCAGCGCATGGCGGAATATGGCGCGGGTGAAATTTTGCTGACCTCGATGGACCGCGACGGCACCAAACAAGGGTTTAATCTGCCCATGACACGCGCCGTAGCGGACGCGGTGAATGTTCCCGTAATTGCGTCTGGCGGCGTGGGCACACTCGAACATTTGGTGGAAGGTGTGCGCGAAGGCCATGCCAGCGCCGTGCTGGCCGCATCCATTTTCCATTATGGCACCTTTACCCTTGCACAAGCACGCCAAGCGATGCACGATGCAGGCCTTGCAGTGAGGCACCCATGAGCACCTTAGATAAACTTTACCAGACCATTCTTTCGCGCCGCAACGCTGACGCGAGCAGCTCCTATGTGGCAAAACTTTTTGCTAAAGGCCGCGCAAAAATCGCGCAAAAAGTGGGCGAAGAAGCGGTAGAAGTGGTGCTCGCAAAAGACGACAAAGCAGCGCTGATTTCAGAAAGCGCTGATTTGTTATTTCACTTAAACGTGCTGTGGGCAGATGTGGGCGTGACCCCTGCCGACGTCATGAATGAACTAGAGCGCCGCGAAGGCACCTCTGGCCTCGACGAAAAAGCTAACCGAACCAACTAGGATAATGACTATGACTGCACTCAACCAAACCGCGCTTGACCAACTTTTTGTGAACGCCCGTACCTTTAACGGCTGGCAAAAAAAAGACGTGCCAGATACTTTGCTGCATGAATTGCACGATCTTTTGAAATTTGGCCCAACAGCTGCGAACTGCTGCCCGATGCGCGTGGTATTTGTGAAATCCGCCGAGGCGAAAGCAAAATTGAAAGATGCGCTTGCCCCTGGCAACGTAGACAAAACTATGGCCGCCCCTGTGACGGCAATCATTGGCATGGACGTGGAATTCTATGAGAAGCTCCCGACTCTATTTCCGCATGCGGACGCCCGCAGCTGGTATGTTGGCAATGACGCGTTGATTCAAGACACCGCCTTCCGCAACAGCTCATTGCAAGGAGCGTATTTGATGTTGGCCGCCCGCGCGCTGGGCTTGGACTGCGGCCCAATGTCGGGCTTTGACGCCGCAAAAGTAGAAGCCGCATTCTTTGCTGGCACCACCATTAAAGCCAACTTCATTTGCAATCTAGGGTATGGTGACGCATCATCACTTTATCCGCGCTCTCCGCGCCTGAGCTTTGCAGAAGCCTGTGAGATTGCATAACTATGGCCTACGATTCTAACAATATTTTTGCCAAAATTATTCGTGGTGAAATTCCCTGCAAGAAAGTCTATGAAGATGCAGAAGTGCTGGCGTTTGAGGATATCTCGCCCGCGGCTCCGCTGCATGTGCTGGTGATTCCCAAAGGCGAGTATCGATCCTTTGATAGTTTTGCACGCAAAGCTTCTCCGGAAGAAATGGTGCATTTCTTCCGCGTGGTGCAAAAGCTGGCGGAAGAACTAGATGTTAAAGAGTCAGGCTATCGACTGATTACCAACCACGGAGCGGAAGGTGGCCAAACGGTTGACCACTTCCATATCCACCTGCTTGGCAAAAAGCCAATGAGCAAGCTGCTGGCAACGGAATAAAGTAATAACGAAAAAGGCTTTGCGTTTTAGTTCTTGAAGCGGAAAATAACGCGCGCTTTGCTAAGATCATACGGCGTCATTTCAACGGTCACCTTATCACCTTCCAGCACGCGGATGCGGTTTTTACGCATACGACCAGAGGTATGCCCTAGTACATTGTGACCATTTTCCAATGTCACACGATACATGGCGTTTGGCAAAACTTCGGTTACCACACCGTCAAAAGTAATCAGTTCTTCTTTAGTCATTCGTTCACCTAAAATGTTTGAATTTGTTGGGGTTATATCACCGAATATGCAAAACGCAAACAAGAGTGAACAAGCGGCGGGAGGTATTGCTGTCCATTCGCACTTGTTCTTTCAAAAGTTGCTGTAAAAGCTCGGAACCCTCGTTATGAACGGCTCGGCGCCCCATATCAAGCGCCTCAATCCGCGCCAGTGGCGCATGCTTAATGGCCTCAAAGTAGCTTTCACAAATCATAAAATAATCGCGAATAATACCCCTAAATGGTTGAATCATAAGCGTTATATCAAATGGAACGCCATTCTCTGGTGGGGTAACGACCATGCTCAGGCGGTTCTCCCGCACCTTCAATAACAGCTCATACGGGCCCGAAATGGCAGGCTGCACCACCTCAAAATGGTTGGATTCTAACAAATCCGCAATCGCCACCTTTCGCTCGTGCTCCACCTCTGGGGTGCGGCGAATAATACTTTTATCATCTAAGGCAATCGCGGAAATGTGGGACACAGCGTTCTTTTATACCTCTTGGCGCACGCGCAATGAGAGGGCGTGGGCTGGCAAACCTTCGGCGTCGGCCAGCGTTGCCGCAGCGTCCACCAACTGTTTATAAGCGCTGGGGCTGCAACCAATCAGACTGGTGCGCTTCATGAAATCGAGCACAGAAAGCCCTTGGCCAAAGCGCGCCGCACGGCTAGTGGGCAACACATGCGAAGGGCCTGCGAGATAATCGCCAATCGCTTCAGGCGTCATGCGGCCAATGAAAATCGCGCCCGCATGTTGCACCTGAAATACCAGCACGTCTGGCGTTTCAATCGCCAGCTCCAAATGTTCGGGTGCAATCAAATCCACCCATTCAGCGGCGGTAGAAAGCGACGGCAGCACAATAATCGCGCCCCATGTTTCCCATGCGGCACGCGCGGTTTTTTCAGTGGAAAGCGTGGGTAAAATCGCTTCAATTTCTGCCACCACTTTGTCAGCAAATTCTTTGGTGTCCGTCAGCAGAATGCTTTGCGCTTGCGGGTCATGTTCGGCTTGCGAAAGTAGATCCGCCGCAATCCAACGCGCGCGGTTGGCGCTGTCGGCCACAATCAAAATCTCGGAAGGGCCTGCAATCGTGTCCATCCCCACGCGGCCAAACACTTGGCGCTTGGCTTCCGCCACATAGGCATTGCCGGGGCCCACAATTTTGTCCACGGGCGCGATCATGTCTGTACCATACGCCAGTGCCGCCACGGCTTGCGCACCACCCACCGTGTAAATCTCGTCCACACCCGCAAGCTGCGCCGCCACTAAAACTGCTGGGTTCAAAACACCTTCAGGCGCAGGCACCACCATCACCAAACGCTTTACTCCTGCCACTTTGGCAGGCAAGGCATTCATCAACACCGAACTCGGATAGGCCGCGCGGCCGCCCGGTACATACAGCCCAACGGAGGAAAGCGCGCGCCATTGCCAACCAAGCAGCGTACCGCTTTCATCTTCATATTTCAGTTTTTCTGGCTTTTGTTTTTCGTGATAGGCTTTAATGCGCGTAGCCGCCAGCTCCAGCGCGGCCACCACGTCAGGCGCGCAATCCTTCTTGGCCTGAGCCATTTGTTCTGCGGTTACTTTCAGCGCGCGCACATCAGTCGCTGGATGTTTGTCAAAGGTCTGGGTATAAGCCAGCAGCGCGGCGTCCCCCTCTTTACGCACTTTATATATAATGTCGCGCACCACGTCCGCCACATCGCCTTGCGCATCTTCACGCGTGTGCAACCAAGCCAGCAACTCTGCTTTTGCATTTTCTTTCAAACCATCAAACCAACGCGGCATCTATTCTTCCTTTTTACAGTTTACTAACCTATTTGATTACCCCCGCTATCGCGCCATCTGGCGCTCACATGGGGATTGCTGAAGGCTCGCTCGGCCTACTGACCTCGCCCACCTAAAGCCTATTTATTGTTAACAGCCTCTTTAAAGCCATCCACTAATTTTTCCAACCGCGCGCCGCGAGTTTTGAACGCCACGCGATTGACAATCAAACGCGATGAAATATCCGCCATCACTTCCAACTCACGCAGACCATTAGCCACCAGCGTTTTACCCGTGCTCACCAAATCCACAATATAAGGTGAAAGCGAAAGCAGCGGCGCAAGCTCCATCGCACCATTTAACTTAATACATTCCGCCTGCACGCCGTGGCGTTCAAAAAACGTTTTCGTCGCATGCACATATTTCGTCGTAATGCGCAGGTGGCTTAGGTTGCGCCAATTCGCAGCGTCTGGCAGATTTTCTGGTGCAGCAATGCTGAGGCGGCACGTACCAATTCCTAAATCCAGCGGCGCGTAAATTTCTGGGTAGTCAAATTCCATCAACACGTCGCTACCACAAATGCCTATGTCCGCCGCGCCAAACGCCACAAAGGTTGCCACGTCAAAACTCCGCACCCGAATCATTTCAATATCTGGCTGGTTGGTGGCAAAGCGCAGCTTGCGACTTTTCTCGTCAAAGAAATCGGGCTCAGGCATAATGCCCACATGCGCAAAAAGCGGCGCCACCTCTTCAAAGATTCGCCCTTTAGGAATCGCGAGTAATAATGGTTTGCTCATGCGTTTATGCTGCCTTTTCTTTTTCGCGCCAGATTTTTGCGCCCACATTAGAAAGTTTTTGTTCAATCGCTTCATAGCCACGGTCTAAGTGATAGACGCGGTGAAGCTGGGTGGTGCCTTCCGCCGCCAAAGCAGCAATAATCAAAGAGAAGGAGGCGCGCAAATCGGTGGCCATCACTTCGGCACCTTTCAGCTTCTTTACACCGCGCACCAAAGCGGTATGCCCGTCAATATGAATGTCCGCACCCATTCGAATCAGTTCGGGCACATGCATAAAGCGGTTTTCGAAAATCGTTTCAGAAATCATGCTCGCACCATCCGCCAAAGAAAGCAGCGCCATCATCTGTGCTTGCATGTCCGTTGGGAAACCCGGAAATGGCTGGGTATGAATATCATGCGGGCGCAATGCTTCACGCGTGCGCTTCACTTCAATCCCCGCATCGGTTTGCACGGCAGAAATCCCAATCTGATCTAAAACATCAATCACCCCAGGGAGTAAATCGACATGGGCGTTTTGCAGCGTCACCTGCCCGCCGATTAAACCCGCCGCAATAATAAAGCTGCCCGCTTCAATACGGTCAGCGACCACAGCATGCTCTGCACCATGCAGCGCGTCCACGCCTTCAATCTCAATCGTGCCACGACCAATGCCGTCAATCTTCGCACCCATTTTTACTAAGCAATTGGCAAGGTCGCTCACTTCAGGTTCACGCGCGGCATTGCGCAAACGTGTCGTGCCTTTGGCGAGTGCTGCTGCCATCAAAATATTTTCGGTGGCACCGACAGATACTTTTTCAAACACAATGTCTGCGCCTTTTAAGCCATTCGGTGCGCGCGCTTCGACATAGCCCGCATCCAAGACAATCTCCGCGCCCATTTTTTCTAGCGCATGCAAATGCAAATCAATCGGACGGGTGCCGATGGCGCAGCCGCCGGGCAAAGACACGCGCGCCTGCCCAAAGCGGGCCACCAATGGCCCAAGCACCAAAACGGACGCGCGCATGGTGCGCACTAAATCATAGGGAGCCACCAAGTTGGAAATGTCCTTGGCAGTAATCGTCATCTCGCCATTGGCAAGCGGCGAAACGTCTGCGCCGTGTTGCGCAAGCAACTTCGCCATCGTCCGCACATCCGCCAATTGCGGTACGTTGCGCAAGCGCAGCGCTTCCGGCGTCAACAGGCTTGCTGCCAATAATGGAAGCACTGCATTTTTTGCGCCACTGATTGGAATCACACCATTGAGGCTCGCGCCCCCTTCAATCACAATTTTGTCCATAACCACCAATTTCAGAAAATGAATGCTGCGTTTGTATCTTGAAACAATGGTTTTGTTAACCAAAATCTTTTATCTATTTACAAATAAAAGCCCCGCTCATTCTTGCTAAGAAAAGAAAAACAAAGAAAATATTTTTAACAACACACACAGCAGAAATATATATTATGTTTTTATAATATTATTTTAAGTATGCAGTGAAGCGAATATAAAATTCGTTGCAAAATAATCACAAGCGTTTTTCAAAACGCATGTTTTTTTTCAAAACAAAAAATCTGATGTCGGTTGTTAATGATTTATTAGTGAAAATATATTTAGATGGAGATGTTCAATTTTTACAAAACTTTCCTTGGAGGGAAAAATGGCTGTTACTAAAAAGAAAACCACCGCGAAGAAACCTGCTGCTAAAAAAGCAGTAGCAAAAAAACCTGCTGCTAAAAAAGTAGTAGCGAAAAAAGTTGTTGCTAAGAAGCCAGTAGCTAAAAAAGCAGTAGCTAAAAAACCTGCTGCTAAAAAAGCAGTAGCTAAAAAGCCAGTAGCTAAAAAAGCTGTTGCTAAAAAACCTGCTGCTAAAAAAGCAGTAGCTAAGAAAGCCGCTCCTAAAATTGCTTCTAAATCTAAACCATCTTTGCGTTTAGTAGCAAAAGCAGCTGCAGCATCTCCTATTGCTAGCAACTAAGAGCATTCAAAACATCCCAAAAATAATACAAAGAAGTAGAAAAACACTGGGAGCTCAAAAGAGCTCCCTTTTTCTTTTTTGCAATCTCAAGCCACAGAATCCCTGTGTGATAAAAAGTAAAATCTAATGTAATGCCACCGCATCTAGCTCGAAGATTCTTGCAGCGGAATAAGCTGCTTCGTAACTATCGAAGGAAGCAAGCTGAGTACCATCGCTGGCAAACATACCAAACATACGGCCTTTCTCTTCTACCACGGGTTTAATATACGCCTTAGAGGACCCAAGAATCTCTTCAAGCAACGCCTTGGTATTATCGTGTAAAACTTCACTTGCATGCATGGCTTCATCTCCTTAAAATTTATTCGATGAGCATGGAATATCAGAGTGATAGCTGCTTGTGTGTTAAGATTTGATGACATTTTTATGCATCATCCAATGCCTTTGAAAACCTTAGCGTTTTGGTGCATTTTTGAGAATACGTGGGTCCTGGAATGCAAAAACAGCATCGTCCAATGGCACGTCAAATCGTGCATGATTGAGCGAAATAGTGGTTTCTTGCCCTTGCGCATCCTTCACCTTAAAATTGCGTAGCGTGAGTGGCTTCGTTGTAAATTCCATTGTCAGCTTGCCATTTTCTGGCGTATTCGCCTGCACCAACGCAATCCGCCATACCGCTTCGTCTTTTTTGAATTCCACCACTTTGACTGTCTCGCCAAATTTGATGTTCGTTTGTGCAAAAAAACTCAAAAGCGTAGAATCCAGCGGAATGTCACTTACCTGTTTCAGATCAAAATCATAATAAGTTAGGAAATTTCCACGTGTATTCATGATAATCGGTGTAGGAGGGTCGTATACCCATCGCATTTTTTTAGGGCGCTTGATAAACATTTTTCCACTAGAGAGTGAGCCGTCGGGAGCCACTTGTACAAAGTCAGAGACAATGGTGCTGATGTTGGTAAGATAACGCTCAACACTTGCAATATCTTTATCTTTTTTAAGATCAGCCGTGGTTACTGGTATGTCCGCCTTAGCGGATTCCACCTCTGCATAAATAGGCGCAACCCACAGCGTAGTCGCCATCAACAAAGTGGTTAGAGCAGTTATTTTCATCGACGTAATACCTCACGTTTTCCCACATGATTTGCAGGACCTACAATGTTCTCGCGCTCCATTTTATCAATCAAACGGGCAGCACGATTATATCCAATTTTCAAACAACGCTGAATATAGCTGGTGGATGCTTTTTGATCTTTGAGTACAATAGCAACTGCCTGCTCATAAAGCTCACGGTCATCATCATCTTCATCCTCACCCACCAGCGCCAACTCTTCCTCTTCATCGCGCGTCACATCTTCAATATATACTGGTTCGCCTTGCGCTTTTAGATGGGTCACAATCGCTTCAACTTCTGCATCACTAACAAACGGGCCATGCACGCGTGAAATACGACCACCACCCGCCATAAACAGCATGTCACCCTGCCCCAATAATTGCTCTGCGCCCTGCTCTCCAAGAATAGTGCGGCTATCAATGCGCGAGGTCACTTGAAAGCTGATACGGGTTGGGAAGTTGGCTTTAATCACGCCGGTAATCACATCCACAGAAGGGCGTTGTGTGGCCATGATAATATGAATCCCTGCCGCGCGTGCCATCTGCGCCAAGCGCTGAATCGAGCTTTCAATTTCTTTCCCCGCTGTCATCATCAAATCGGCCATCTCATCCACTACCACCACAATAAATGGCAGCGGGTTCATATCCAATTCCTGCTCTTCATAAATCGCCTGGCCACTATTAGGATCAAAGCCAGTTTGCACATTACGCGTCAGGCGCTCGCCGTGGCGCTTCGCTTCAGTGATGCGTTTATTATATCCTTCTACATTCCGCACGCTTTGCGTGGACATTAAACGGTAGCGATTTTCCATTTCTTTCACAATCCACTTCAACGCCACCACAGCTTTGTGCGGCTCGGTCACGACCGGAGTCAACAAATGCGGAATGTCGTCATAAATCGAAAGCTCAAGCATTTTTGGATCAATCATGATGAACTTACATTCTTCAGGCGTATATTTATATAGAAGTGATGCAATCATCGTATTGATTGCAACTGATTTACCCGAACCTGTTGTTCCGGCTACCAGCAAATGCGGCATTTTCGCCAAGTCGGCAATAATTGGCGCTCCACCAATATCACGGCCAAGGGCTAGTGGTAATTTCATTTCCGACTGTTCAAATTCTGGATCTTCAAAAAGATCCCGTAGAAATACCGTTTCTCGCGTCACATTCGGCAATTCAATACCAATTGCATTACGGCCAGGAATCGGGGCGATACGTGCAGAAATAGAGCTCATGGAGCGGGCAATGTCGTCCGATAAACCAACCACACGCGACGAACGGGTGCCAGCGGCTGGCTCTAATTCATACAGCGTTACCACAGGACCAGGGCGGACTTTGGTAATCTCGCCCTTCACACCAAAATCTTGCAACACAGTTTCAAGTAAACGGGCATTTTGCGCGAGTGCCTCTTCATCTGTTTTACTTTTTTTCTGCTTTTTCGGCAGGCTCAGCATATCAGTGCTAGGCAATTCAAAATGCCCCGTACGCAGGCTCATCGAGGTTTGTGCTGGCTTTTTACGCTTTTTGCGTGGGCGCTGCTCTTCCTCTTCTTCCTCGCCTTCGTCCTCCTCATCATAGTCATATTCATCATCATCGTCCAACTCAAGCATAGGACCACGGCGGCGCGGCACAACTTCGTCCATTTCATCTTTCTTAAAGCGCGCAAGCAATCGTTTCCACCATACCTCTTTAGGTTCATCATTCTCATCGTCGCGGTAATCGTCAAAGGTCAAGCCACGCAAGCGCGCAGGGCGAAGTGATTGCAACAGCCACATTATCCCCGTGATGATTCTTATTACGCCGCGCCACACAGCAAGCCATTCTTCACGGCGCAATGCTGCCGCATAGTAAAGTATCGGCCAAACCAGCACAGCGGCCAATGCTGGCACTACCAGTTGCAACGGGGTTTTCCACAATTCCAATGCAACTAATCGTCCAATGGCTCCACCAGCCGCACCAGTCGCAGGGGTTGGCTCTCCCAAACCCGCTATTCCCTGTAGCGCCATAGCCGCCAGCGCCAATGCACTAAGCAGTGCCGCTAAACGCAGCCCAAAATGCGTGAGTTTACGCGCCGTGAAAAAACGCCAGCCCCAAGCAAGTAGAGTAAGAGAAGCAAGAATCGGGGCGTACCCCATGACTTGGCGCAGTAGGTCCGCTACAAAAGCCCCCGTTTTGCCTGCTAAATTATAAACCGGTTGATGCGACGCCACGTTCCAGCCTGGATCAGCGGGATGATATGACAACATTGCCACTGCAATAAATACCGCTAAAGCGCACACCAGCAGCCCCGCTAATTCGCTCAAACGGCGACGCGAAAATCCTTCAAATTCATCCGACGCATAGGTGCGCTTTTTGGCCATGCTTACCCTCAAGGTTATTTTGCATGTGAAATTAGTGGGTTACATGGCAAATGTAAAGCCTTTACAGGCTGAGAATCATCAACAACATCCCCCTCACTCCCCTCTTGCGCCCGCGCCAGAGATGGTTATAGTGGGTCACGGTTGGGAGTGGGCGACGCGTTTTGTGCACCTGGTCAGGTCCGAGAGGAAGCAGCCAACATGAAGTGGCTGTCGGGTCGCTCTCAACCGCTCTCAGCATAAAAAAAGCCCAGAACCAAGAGTAGAACCGCCAGATGACTGCCGCCGCTTATCGCGTTTTAGCCCGTAAATATCGCCCGATTAACTTTTCGGAATTGATTGGCCAAGATGTTCTGGTGCGCACCCTTTCTAACGCCATTGCCAGCAACCGCGTTGCACACGCTTTTTTGCTCACAGGGATTCGTGGGATTGGCAAAACCACCACCGCCCGTATTATCGCCCGCGCCCTTAATTGCATTGGTGAAGACGGCAAAGGCGGCCCCACCATCGCCCCATGCGGCGTGTGCACCCAATGCACCTCCATTGCCGCCGACCGCAATGTGGACGTCATCGAGATGGA
>JAIXRX010000122.1 GCA_027485005.1 Alphaproteobacteria bacterium | reverse complement strand
TTGTGAAGGTGTTACATCCATAGCCCAGAAACGGCAAGAGATTCACGCATGAACATAGTGATTATTGGCGCAGGTGTGGTGGGGGTGACGCAGGCTTATGTGCTGGCGGCGCGTGGCCATCATGTCACGCTGATTGAGCGCCAGCCTGACGTGGCGGCGGAAACGTCCTTCGCGAATGGGGCGCAACTTAGCTATTGTTACCATGAGCCGATTGCCTCGCCATATAACGTCAAAATGTCGCCAAAATGGCTTGCTGACCCTGATGGTCCGCTGGTGTTGAAAGACGCGCCGCGCAGCTTTGAATTTTTGCGCTGGGGAATTAGTTATTTATTGGCTAGCCGCGCCAATCAAAGTGAGCAAGCGGGCAAGGCGCTCTTGAGTTTGGGTTTATATAGCCGCAAAATTATGGAATCGTTGCGCAGCTATAGCGGTGTGGCGTTTGACTTTCATCCCGAAGGGATTTTGCAATTACATACCGATGCAACATTGCTGGAAAAAGAAGCGGCACATGTGGCGGCGCTCAAGAAATTTGGGCTGACGCAAGAGGTGCTGGACAAGGCAGGGTGCCTGCGTGTTGAGCCCGCACTAGCGCACGCTAAAAAAGATTTTGTGGGCGGTATTTTCTCACCGCTGGATGCGAGCGGAGACCCGCTGCTTTTCACGCAAGGGTTGGCTGCGGCTGCACGCAAAGAATATGGGGTTGATATTCGCCTGAATACATCTGTGGCGCGATTGCTGATGAGAAAAAAAACGGTGCAAGGGGTTGCGCTTGAAACAGGCGAAGAAATCGCGGCGGATGCCGTGATTGTGGCGGCGGGGTCGTTCAGCCCGCAACTCCTATCGACGGCGGGTTTGCGCCTGCCAGTGCAACCGATGAAGGGCTATAGCATTACGTTCAATGTGGGAGCAGACGCGCCGCGTGTGAGCATTACGGATGTGGGCAAACGCCTTGTGCATACGCGCCTTGGTAACCGCATGCGCGTGGCGGGCTTTGCCGAATTTGCAGGCTGGAATGCCGACGTGATACCTGCGCGTATTGCACAAATTCAGCATGCGGCGAGTGGCTTGTTTGATTATGCAAATATCGCGCATGCTGAAAGCTGGGCCTGTTTGCGCGCCGCTACGCCAGACGGTTTGCCCGTGTTAGGTGCCACGTCAAAAGAAGGGCTGTATCTCAATACCGGCCACGGTATGCTTGGTTGGACGCAAGCGGCAGGTTGTGCACAAGCTCTGGCGGACGTGATCGAAGGCCAGAAATCGGAAATTTCTCTCAACGCATTTGCCTATGATAGATTGGTCTAAACTATGCAAACACTTCGCACGCGCACCCTTGAAATGATGTTGCCAAATGTTCAAGAAGCAACACTTTCCTATCGTGTGGCGGGGGACGAGAAAAACCCCGCCGTGCTGTGTATTCATGGCCTTACGCGAAATGGCAGAGATTTTGACAGGCTGGCGCTGGCGCTGGCCGAGGCTGGTTTTTTTGTGCTTTCGCCTGACATGCCAGGGCGGGGTGGTTCCAGTAATTTGCCCGTGGAATTATACCATCACGGCACACATATTTTTTGTATTCAGGCGTTACTTGCTCATCATCATATTACTCATGTTCACTGGGTCGGAACCTCCATGGGTGGTTTGATTGCGATGCTGATTAACGCCCTAAACCCCGCGCTTATCAAAAGTTTGGTGATGAATGACGTGGGGATGCGGATGCCGCGCGGTGCCTTGCAGCAGATTGTGGATTATGCCGGCGCTCCTGTGATTTCGGCGTCGTTTGAAGAAGCCTTTGCACGGTTGCAAAAAGCCTATAGCGGCTTTGGGATTGAAGGCGAAGACCAATGGGCGGAATTTGCAGAACATAGCCTGTATGAAGGTGCGGACGGCCAGTGGCATTTTTCTTATGATGCCGGCGTGGTTCAGCCGCTGGCGCAATGGCTTTTGCAAACCGAAGACGCGTTTTTTGACCTCACGCTAGCATGGCAGCAGCTCACGGTGCCGCAGCTTTTATTGCGCGGTGAACGCAGCGACGTGCTGACGGAGCAAGACGCTCAG
Organism: Alphaproteobacteria bacterium; assembly: GCA_027485005.1. Taxonomy (GTDB): domain Bacteria; phylum Pseudomonadota; class Alphaproteobacteria; order Rickettsiales; family JAIXRX01; genus JAIXRX01. Next base: position 511 of record JAIXRX010000122.1, on the reverse strand, counting down.
TGGATGGAAAGCCAAGGAAAACCAATGGATCGACTGACGTTTTCTGGCTGTGGCCATGCCCCTGCGCTCATGTCGATAGAACAAATTACCCCCGTGGTTGCGTGGTTGAAAAAGCAGCAGGCTTTGCTACAATAAGTGCATAGAAAAACAGGGTAAACCATATGCAACTTCCTGATAATTTTGCGGCGAATTTACAAGAGCGCGCCATGCGTGCGAAAAACACCCGCGCGACAGATGTGGCGATTGCCCCCGCAAAACCAGAAGTGGTGCGCGGCGTTTCCAATACCAAAGCACGCCCCACGCGCAATCTACTGCCCAATATGGACGAGCTGAGTGACTGGATTGATAAAGCCACGCACGCGCTTTCTCGCGGAGTGGTGTGGGAACGTGGTTCCATTTTAAATGTATTAGTATAAAGGAATATATCTCATGGTTTCGATTGGTGCATTTAATTGGGAAGACCCGCTGAATCTTGATGGTCAGCTGACCGAAGAAGAACGCATGGTGCGCG
>JAIXRX010000077.1 GCA_027485005.1 Alphaproteobacteria bacterium | reverse complement strand
GCGCCTTGTTTAATCCATGCGGCTGGCACAAAATTTGGTTTGCCAATTGCTGCCACCACAATGTCGGCGCTTTTCACAATGTCTGACAGATTTTGCGTGCGCGAATGCGCGATGGTAACGGTGCAATTAGCTTGCAGCAAAAGCTGCGCCATTGGCTTGCCTACAATATTCGAACGACCAATCACCACCGCATGTTTGCCACTTAGTCCTTCAGGATGAGCAAGGGCCAAAAGTTTCATGCTGCCCCACGGCGTGCACGGCACTAAATGCGGTTGGCCAGTGGCAAGTTTACCCGCGTTAATCACATGAAAACCGTCCACGTCTTTTTCAGGCGTAATCGCCTGAATTACGGCATGTTCGCGAATGTGAAGCGGCAAAGGAAGCTGCACTAAAATACCATGCACGCGATTATCGTTATTCAGTTTTTTTACTAACGCCAATACATCCGCTTCCGAAGTCTCAGCTGGTAATTTATGCTCAACAGAAATCATGCCGACTTCGGTTGTTTGCTTAGCTTTATTGCGCACATAGACTTGGCTGGCGGGGTCTTCGCCGACAAGTACGACGGCAAGGCCGGGGGCAAAACCATGCTCTGCCCGAAATTGTTTTACACCTTCAGTCACTTCAGCGCGCACCGTGGCGGCGAGTGCTTGGCCATCTAGAATTTTTGCACTCATGCCGCTTTCTCCTGCGCAGGAACGCCTTTGGAGGTAGAATATTCAAAGTGTAACGCCTCGTCTGGACGAACCACTTTATGAGCAGCGTGAGCGGCCATCGCCGCTTCTGAGAAGCCACAAAGAATCAGTTTTAATTTGCCAGGGTATGCGGCAATGTCACCAATCGCAAAAACGCCAGGCAGGTTGGTAGCGCAAGTGGCTTGATCCACCGCAATATGTTGGTGCGAAAAGCCCAAACCCCAATCAGCAATCGGCCCTAGCTCCATCGCCAAACCAAAGAACGGCAAGAGCACATCAGCCTCCAGCACCTTAGTTTCGCCTTGCAAGGTAGCGACGCGCACGCCAGTAAGTTGGCCATTAGCACCTTCTAACCCATCCAGTTGATAAGGCACAACGAGATTGATTTTGCCTTCGGCCACCAGCGCATCAAGTTTGGAAGCACTTTCAGGGGCGGCGCGGAATTTCGGGCGACGATGCACGACATCCACGCGTGCCGCCACATCATGCAGGGAAAGCGCCCAGTCTACCGCAGAGTCTCCACCGCCCGCAATGACCACGCGTTTACCACGAAAATCTTCGCGCTTGCGTACCATGTAGAACACGCTGGTGCCTTCATAATTTTCAATGCCGTCCAGTGGTGGGCGGTTCGGCCCAAAAGCACCGCAACCAGCCGCAATAATCACAGCTTTGCTAATGATGGTGGTGCCTTTAGATGTGGTGAGTTTCCATTGCTCATCCGCCGTGCGTTCCATCCCCACCACTTGTTGCCCTAAGTGATAGACAGGATTGAAAGAGGAGGCTTGCTCGGTTAATTTGTCCACTAAATCTTGCGCGAGAATTGAAGGATGCGCAGGAATGTCATAAATCGGTTTTTCGGGATAAAGAGCGCTGCATTGGCCGCCGAGCATATCCAGCGTGTCCACTACATGGCACTGCAATTTCAACATGCCAGCTTCAAAAATTGCAAAAAGCCCAACAGGGCCTGCGCCAATCACGGTTACGTCGGTCGTATGTGTCTGTGTCATGCTTTGTCTTATGCCAATTTGTAGCCTTCACGTCAAAAGAAAATTTTTATACCAAAGCACTTGCTCTCAAAAAATACCCTGATATAAGGGTTCAAGAAATTACCATATTATAAACTTCTAATATAAATCACAGCAGATTGTCAGATTATGTCGAATTCACTTGCTCTTAAACGCCAGTCCAAAAAAGCATCCCGCTGGTTGAAACTTCTTTCACATCCAGTTCGCTTGCAGATTTTGTGTATGTTGGCTAATGAAGAGCAGCATGTTTCTTCTTTGGAAGAGGGCCTAGATATTTCTCAGTCTGCTTTGTCGCAGCATTTAGCAAAAATGCGTGAGATGAAATTGATTAAAGTAAAACGTGAAGGACAGCGCCGCATCTATAAGGTAGCGGATGATAAAGTGCTGCCTTTGCTTGCTTCACTGCAGGATATTTTCTGCTAAATTATTACACAGTATATTTATACTTTGTGTGCCATACACATGATCGAAACACATTTTGGAAGGTAGAGACATGCTAAAAAATAGCAAAATTCTTTTGGTTATAGTTGCTGCTAGTGCACTCTCTGGTTGTAACTACTTTGACACTTTGTCGAGCGGTAAATCTGCCGCTTCTGGTCAAGCGGCTCCTGCGTCTATTCGCGATCAGGTGATAGCGGTAAAAGCTGATTGTGAAAAAACCACCCAAACCAAGCCACAATGGTATCGTTGCTGGATTCCAAAAGCTGAGCGCATTCACGAAGCACAAGGCTATCCGCATATGGATTTGCTGAAAGTGCATTTTTCTGAGCTAACGATGATTAATAGCAGCATTGAAAAAGGCAGCATTACCCCAGATCAGGGTGAGGCGATGATTGCTCAAGGCATGGTGCGTTTTAATAATGCTGTGATTGGTCGCGAGCAGGCGGCCCGTGATCGTGAGATGAAAAATTGGAAAGAATTCCGTGGCTATGTTGAGTCATCTGAACCAGCGGACCCATCTCTGAAAAAGTAGCACTTTTTCGTTTGCTTTCACTGCGCAACATTCTGTTACTCAGGCGAAGCAGGTTCAATGCTAATTCGGTTTGCTTAACTTAAGAGCATAATAAAAACCCCCGCTGAAATTCAGCGGGGGTTTTGTGTAGATAGAAAACTAAGCAGCAGCTTTTTGGTTGGTGGCCGCTTTAAGCGCTTGGTCAATATCCGCGATAATATCTTCGATATCTTCAAGGCCGATAGACAAGCGCACCACATTTTCACCAATACCAATTTGTGCGCGGCGCTCTGGCGGCACTTGGCTGTGGGTGGTGGAGGCAGGGTGAATCACCAAGCTGCGCGTGTCACCAATATTCGCAAGGAACGAGAAGAGTTTCAGTTTCTCGGCAAAGGCTTTGCCCTCGCTGATGCCGCCCTTAATGGCGAAGGTGAAGACAGAGCTTGCATAGCCGTTCTTCATATATTTTTTCACCAGTGGGAAGAATTGGCTATCAGGCAGGCCAGAGTAAGACACCCATTCAACGCATGGATGCGCTTTCAAAAACTCGGCCACTTTCAACGCGTTTTCAGAATGACGCTCCATACGCAAAGAAAGCGTTTCAATACCAGAAAGCGTTAGGAAGGCATTGAGTGGAGATTGGCAAGGGCCAACGTCACGCAGGCCAACCACAATGCCGTACACGGTGTAGGCCATTTCGCCAAATTGATCCGCAAACACGATATTGTCGTAAGAGGCATTGGGTGCCGCCAATGACGGATATTTATCCGCATGTTTTTTCCAGTCGAATTTACCCGAATCAATCACCGCGCCACCCATCGCTGTGCCATGGCCAGAGAGATATTTGGTGGTAGAGTGAGTGATGATATGCGCGCCATGTTCAAACGGGCGGCACAAAGCAGGGGAGGCAATCGTATTGTCCACAACCAGCGGTATGCCGGCGCTATCTGCGATTTTTGCAATGGCTTCAATGTCTGCCACCACGCCGCTAGGGTTGGAGATAGACTCCATGAAAATGCAGCGGGTTTTTTCATTAATCGCGGCTTTCACTTCTTCTGGGTTGGTAATATCCACCCATTTTACATTCCAGCCAAAACGCTCACGGAAGGTGTTGGTGAATTGGTTCACCGTGCCGCCATAGATGCGTGAAGAGGCCACAAATTCCATGCCCGGTTGCATGAGCGGGAGCAACGCCACTAAATGCGCAGCAATGCCAGATGCCACGGCCACACAGCCCACGCCGCCTTCCAGCTCGGCGAGGCGCTTTTGCAAGGCGTCCACGGTTGGGTTGGTCATGCGGCTGTAAGAGAAATCCATGCTGCGCAGGGCAAACATGTCTGCGCCATGCTGTGCATCATTGAATACGAAAGCGGTCGATTGATGAATCGGGAATTGGCGCGCGCCTGTGGTTGGGTCTGGCGGGGTGCCTGCGTGCAGGGCTTTGGTGTTGAAACCAAGTTTTTTTGTGTCTAGCGCCATTGATATACTCCTATGCGGGGTGTGGATATGAGCTTTCCACTAGCATAACCAAGCATTTGAACCAAACAAAAAAGCAGAAGAGCGATGATTACTTGAGGGGATGCTATTACCACCAAAAATAAATAAAGTTACATGCCTTATCAGTATAAGAAACTCGGTATTCAGCGGCTGAAGCTGTGTCTGAAGTCGTGCAGTTTGGATTTGACGTCATATAAATTGTACTGATTTTGCCAAAGGCGGGTTTGCCATCATCATATTTAGTATCAAGCGATGCAATATCTGTAGGGGTAAAAGAGGCCGTAATGGTATTGCTACTGTCAAGAGTATAACTCAAGAAAAGCTGTCCTGATAAAAAATAAGTCGATGCGATTGGTGTTGTGATGATACTCGTTATCAAAAATGTCCCCCATGGTAATGGAGGGACATTTAATCCAGCGCGTATGCTAGGAGCAGTACTAGCTTGTCTTCCAATATAGTTGCCAGGAATAAGCCCTGCTAATGAGAGGTGCTTCCATATCATAATTAGCTCCCTTGAGGCGCCCGCACTTAGTAGTCCATCACCATTGCCATTACATGCGCCAGTAACTTGCACATCTCCATTAGGTGGAGGGCAGGTGGGCTCAGCGCCCCAATAAGCGGTAGCGTTGGGAATATCGCCTGGAAGCGCATTATATTTAAGCTTAAAAGTATTAATGGCCATTTTGAATTTATTCGTTTCCGTGTGGAAGCTGTTCAGTTCGCTAGCACGAATGAGGTCTTGGCCTGTTAAAATGCCCCCCGTGATTAAGCCAATAATCACGAGTACAATGGCTAATTCAACCAGTGAAAAACCTTCGATTCTTTTCATTCAATTCTCCAGAGTTTTTAGGAATTATATAGGTATTTACGAAAACCAACAAATAAAAAGGGCAGCCGCATGGCTGCCCTTTTTGAAGTGCGTTACGATATTGTGTTATGCAGCGTTGTTTGTTTCGTCAAACTCCGCAAAAGCATCTTCCCACGAACCGCTGGTGGCGGCTTTGGTATATTCAGTCACGCGGTTTTCAAAGAAGTTGGTATGTTCCACGCCATTCAGGATTTCGTCCATCCACGGCAATGGGTTGTCACCAATGCGGTAAATCGCATCATAACCAAGCTGGGCAAGGCGACGGTCCGCGATGTAGCGAATGTATTTTTTTACTTCCGCTGCCGTCAGGCCTTGAATGCCGCCCACACCAAAGGCCAGATCACTAAACGCATCTTCCATATGCACAATGGTTTCGCACATTTTGTAGATATTGCGTTTGAACTCATCTGTTACCACTTCAGGGTTTTCGCTGACAAAGGTTTTAAATAGACGAATAATGGATTCGGTGTGCAATGATTCGTCACGCACGCTCCATGCTACAATTTGTCCCATGCCGCGCATTTTGCCAAAGCGTTGGAAGTTCAGCAAAATGGCAAAAGAGGCAAACAGCTGCAAGCCTTCGGTGAAAGCACCGAATACTGCAAGCGTTGTCGCAATCGCGGTATTATCCTCTACTCCAAAGGTATGCATGTAGTCATATTT
>JAIXRX010000113.1 GCA_027485005.1 Alphaproteobacteria bacterium | reverse complement strand
TTGATTGGCCCCACCCATAATTACGCAGGGCTGGCTGCTGGCAACCTTGCCTCGGCGCATAATAAAGGGGCCGTCGCCGCACCACGCGCGGCGGCATTGCAAGGGCTGCAGAAAATGAAGTTTCTGGCGGATCTGGGTATTCCACAAGCGGTAGTGCCACCACAACCACGCCCACGCTTTGATGTCTTGCGCGATCTAGGCTTTGCGGGAAGCGATATAGAAGTGATTGCTGTGGCGCACAAAAACGCCCCTCACCTTCTGGCGCAATGCTATTCCGCTTCCTCGATGTGGACCGCGAATGCCGGCACATTTTCACCGAGCCTCGACACACAAGATGGCAAAGCACATTTCACCCCATCCAATCTGGTAAGTGGGTTTCATCGCTCTTTAGAGGCTATGCAAACCCATAAAGTTTTTGCACAAATATTGGCGGATGAGAAATATTTTACAGTGCATGCACCGCTGCCTGCACAAAGCGAATATGCGGATGAAGGGGCGGCTAATTTTATTCGTTTAGCACCGCAGCATGGCACAACAGGCTTGGAAGTCATGGTGTATGGTAAGGACGATGCAGCAAACGCAAATGCTCTTCCACAGCGCTTCCCAGCGCGCCAGACTAAAGCAGCGTGCGATGCATTATTTCGTCGTCACGGCGTCAAACATCACCTCACACTTCAACAAAACCCTGCGGCGATTGATGCTGGCGTTTTTCATAATGACGTGGTGAGTGTTGGTAACCAGCATGTTTTATTTGCGCATGAACACGCCTTCTTGAACCAAGCCGATGCTTTTGCTGCACTGCAAAAAAATACCGGTGATTGGCTGCAAATCATTGAAGTCAAAGATGCGGATGTGCCGCTTTCGATGGCCGTTAAATCCTACTTATTTAACTCACAACTTATCACGCGACCTGATGGCCAAGTGGCGTTGATTGCCCCCACCGAATCGCAAGAAGAAAATCAGGTAGCGGACTATCTCGCCCGCCTTACTTCGTCTGCCCATAGCCCAATTAAAGAAGTGCATTATTTGAATGTGCGCGAAAGCATGCGCAATGGCGGCGGACCTGCTTGCTTGCGGTTGCGCTTACTTCTTTCAGCAGAGCAGCGTGCAGCGTTGAGCGGGCGTGTCTGGCTGGATGATTCTTTGTATAAAGATTTGTGTGCGTGGGTGAATTTCTACTACCGCGAGAGCCTAGCGCCCGATGATTTAGCCGATCCTGAGCTTGCGAAAGAAAACACCAGCGCCATGATAGCGCTAGAAAAAATAATGAACCTTAGCCTTTTATAGGAGCCCATGATGTCGCATCCCGTGATTCAATCTGTCAGCCGCGCAGCACACAATATTTTAGCGCCCGGCATGCCAAAAATCTTTGCGCTGAGCATGACAGTCACATTGCTTGGCTTGCTACTATTTGCCGGCGGCATCAGCATGAGTTTAGGAGATTGGTTAGAAGCAAAAATGGCTGCTGATCAAGCAGGTGCAGAACTGCCATGGATATTTAGCGCAGCTCTCACCATTGGTATCGGGCTTTTTGTCTCAAGTGTTATCTGGATGTTTTTTCCATTGCTTCTGCCACTGGTGATTAGCTTTTTTGATGAGAAAATTGCCGAGAAAATTGAGCAACATGAATACCCCAAACTCGCTATCGGCACACCTGCGCCTTTCTGGCAGGATCTACGAGCTGATCTGTGGTTGGTAGGCAAAGCAGTACTACTGAATATCCTGTTCTTCCCCTTCTTCTTTGTGCCGCTTCTGGGGCAAGTTTTTTATTGGGTGATGAATGGTTATTTAGTGGGCAGCAGCTTCTTTGTGATGGCGGGTGGACGCCATGTTGGAAAAGCAGAAGCCATCAAGATTCTGCATCAGCATCGCATGAGCGTGCTACTTGCAGGCATGTTGATTGTGGGCTGCGCTGTGGTGCCTGTGCTTAATCTGGTGGCACCTTTCTGGGGCGTGGCCATCATGGTACATCTCTATCAACACCTCAACCCACCCAGTATTATTATTAGCCCTCACGCTAATGACGTATCCCACTAGATTGCTAACAAAAAACCCCCGCTGAATTCAGCGGGGGTTTTTTTATTCGTAAGAGTTACGACCAACTAGCGATAGTTGATGTAAACATCCACGCGACGATCGTTTTGCAAGCAAGCGATTTTTTCTTTGGTCGCTTTGCCTTTTTCTGCACCACACTCAGTGGTAGGCTCAGATTCACCTTTCGCAGCTACTTGAGCTACGTTAGCTTTCATCACGCCTTTTTTCTTCAAGAATTTAGCAACTTTCAACGCGCGTTTTTCAGACAAACGACGGTTAGCAGCAGCGTTACCAACAACGTCTGCAGTACCAACAACGCTTACGCCTTCAATGTCAGCGCCTTTGATTTTAGCAGCGAATTCAGCCAATTTAGCTTTAGATTCAGCAGTCAAAGAAGAGCTGTTGAAATCAAAGTAAACAGTCACAGCAGCATCACTGCTCACGCAATCACCTTTGCTGCCACCTTCCCAACGCAAGTGAACAACGCAATTACCAAACGTGCTGGTGATTACATTGCCGCGCTCATCGGTCACAGCTTTGTTGAGTTTATCAGCATCTACCGCGAAAGCAGAAACTGGCATAGCCACAGCGGCAGAAACGCCAGCCAGTGCTACGAGAGAAATAAAAGAACGTTGCATACCCACTCCTATGCAGGTTGAAATAGTTTAGACGTATCCATAAATTTTTTATGGCTCAGAGGTTTTCTGTCTTATGCGCCTATTGCCGCCCCGTCAAGACAGGTGCGGCGTGATGACGACAGACGTTGTATTATTGCAACAGCCAAAACAGCGCCCACCATTCAAATATTACCTATAAATAACAGATGCTTATATTTTCATTCCCGCTCCAAAGCCCCATCCTCCCCCATTTCATTTTTTTATCCCCCCATACAAAAAATAAATTTGCGGCAAGATAGTGACAAGCTATGGTCATTCATAATGTTATTGAAGCAGACGTTTAGCCAATATCTAAAGTGACTATCACTTTCAGGAGGATGACATGAATGTTTGGGGGAATCCGCATCGTGGCATTCCATTGCTGCCTAAATTACTCACCTTTGCAGGCGCCATTCCTTTGCTCACCGCCGTCATATTGATGTTACCCTATTTCGCATTTATCCGCGCTCAGCTTGACCTTGGCACGGCCGCCATCCACCATCTCGGCATTGCGTATATGGCCATTATCACTGCATTTCTTGGCGGCAGCTATTGGGGCATTGCACTGACATTATGCAAACAAACGGCTCATCGCTCCTACCATATCTCGCCGAATCTTTTATTTATTTGGAGCAATGCCGTCGCATTGATTTCTTGGGGGGGATTGCTGATTGAGCATCTGCTGGTAGCAGCATTACTTGCACAATGGATGGCAGATGCATGGCTGGTGCGCCAGGGGCTTTTGCCACAATGGTGGATTCATCTGCGCAACATGATTTCACCATTAGTGATTGCGCTGCTTATCTGCCTTATTTACGGCCAATAAGATCCAAGAATTGTTCCGCAGCAAGCACTTCGGTTTGGATGCGCTCTAAACGATTCTGCAATTCGTCATCCACGCCCCACTCTTCGATCTGAAAATGTTCTTCCATATTCGAAAGACGGAATGCTTCCTGCGCACTCATCACCCCTTTGAACACGGCGCTTGCTAAAACCGCTGAGCGCAACTGTTCAACCAAATGCGCCACTGCTGTCAGTTGCCAAACATTCATCTCTTCTAATATATTTTTTAAGCGCTGCGCATTTTGCGCGGGTTGCAAAACAGGCATCACGCCACGCGTCACAATCAATCGAATCTCCAGTTCACGCTCTGCCCATTGCACCCATGGGTCGAGTGCCGCAGATTGCTGCGCGCAAAACTCTTCATTTTTATCATCGCGAAAAATAAGTTGATCAGTTTCTACGAAAGGTAACAGCGAATCAATGACGGCACTTTGCACATCCGCCACGCCATCAAAGCAGGTGCAGGCCAACGTGGTCATATGCATGCTGTGCGGCGCAATCACTTCCATTTGCGCGTCCCACTCGGCAGCAATCGCATGCGCAAGATTCGCGCTGGGCACATGCAAGCGGCGGCCTTTAGGCGTATGCACCGTTTTACCATCCAGCTGCACGCAGAAATAATCTTCCTGCGGTGCAACACCTACCTGCGTATAAAATCGTCTGCGGGCAGCACTCATGCTTGCTCACCTTCTTCCCACATATCCACCAACTCCAACAAGCCAACGCCTTGGTCATCCAGCGGCCACCCAAGATGCTCCCATGCACGTTGCATATGCTCTGGCAATGGCGCTTGAATCACTTTGGCTTTATCTTCTAGTTTCAGCGCGCGCGCATGCAAATGCAGCTGCGGCGCATAAGGGCGCATTACCACTGGTTTGCCACCATATTTCACATCGCCAATAATGGGGTGGCCAATCGCGGCCATATGCACACGCAGCTGGTGGGTGCGGCCCGTTACTGGCATCATCTCTACCCATGAAAGGCTTTGGCCATAGCGCTCTTCTAATCGCGCCACCACGCGATAATGCGTGAGTGCAAATTGCCCCTGCTCTTCGTCCACCTGCACACGTTCAATCTGATCCTTGCCCGCACGTTTCGCCAGCGGCAATTCAATATGCCCAATCGAGCGCTCAGGGCAGCCCAGCACTAGCGCCCAATACACCTTGCGCACGGTTTTGCCTTTAAACTGCTCCATCAATTCCTGTGCCGCCGCACGCGTGCGCGCCAGCAGCAACACGCCGCTCGTATCTTGGTCCAAACGGTGCACCAAACGCGGCGCTTCTTCCGCATTTAAACGCAAGGCTTCGAGCATCCCGTCCAAATGCAAGGACTGCTTGCTGCCGCCCTGCACTGCAAGGCCTGCTGGCTTGTTGATGGCAAGAATTTCTTCGTCTTTAAACAAAATACGCGCGCGCAAATCGGCGGCCTCTTCTTCCGTCACTTGAAATACTTGTTTTTCATAAGCAGGTTTTGGTGGCTCATTATTAATCACCGCATGGGTCGCACGAATCGTCAACACATCATGCTCTTCCAACCGCGCATCGCTTTTACTTTTCTTGCCATTAATGCGCACGTCGCCTTGGCGCAGCATTTTTTGCACCATCGCTTGCGTCCATTGCGGATATTGCGCTTTAATCCAGCGATCAAGACGCTGCCCTGTATCCACTCGTTCCATCACATGTGATAATGTCACCCAATTACCCGACATAGCGCGCTCCCAACCATCCTAAATAAACACATATCAAACCACCGCCCACCGAGAGCAGCACATAACCGAGCGCGGTCATAGCACCTTGCTTTTCAACAAGCTGCAACATATCGAGCGAAAAAGCAGAAAAAGTGGTGAAGCCACCCAGCACGCCCGTGGCCAATAGCGGCCAATACGGTTGCTGAGCAATCACCCCGCGCGACATGGCGCCTGCCAAAAGCCCCATCAGCAAAGAGCCAATGATATTCACCAGCAATGTACCCAGCGGCCAGCTCAGTGCCAAGCGCATCGCGCTTTGCACCAGCGCATAGCGTGCGCAGGAGCCCAATGCGCCGCCAAGTGCCACATAGATAAAATGCATGAGCGTCATGCGGCTTCTCCCGATTTGCGTTTCGCGCGCAATTGATCCCAATATTGCAGCCGCTTGAGGATATCGCGCTCAAAGCCGCGCTCCACAGGCGCATAATAATTTTCGCGCTTCATCCCATCCGGAAAATAATTCTGCCCCGAAAAACCGTCCGGCGCATCATGGTCATAAGCATAGCCTGCGCCATACCCCTGCTCTTTCATCATGTTAGTGGGCGCATTGAGAATATGTTTCGGTGGCATGAGCGAGCCATATTGCTTGGCACTCACCACGCTTGCTTTATAGGCCACATAGGCTGCGTTCGATTTAGGTGCCGTCGCCAAGTAAATCACGCATTGCGCGACCGCAAGCTCGCCCTCTGGGCTTCCCAACATTTCATAGGCCGCCAATGCGGCATTGGCCTGCACCAGCGCGTTGGGGTCAGCCATGCCAATATCTTCCACGGCAAAGCGCACCATACGGCGCATTAAATAGCGCGGGTCTTCGCCGCCTTGCAGCATCCGCGCGAGCCAATAAAGTGCGGCCTGCACGTCTGATCCACGCAAGGATTTATGCAGCGCGGAAATTAAGTTGTAATGGCTTTCTTGCGCCTTGTCATAAATTGCGGCGCGGCGCTGAATTTTCTCCAGTAATTTGGCAGCATCTAAAATAGGCGTGGCGGGCAGTGCCAATAAATTTTCTGCCATGTTCAGCAAATAGCGTGCATCGCCATCTGCCATTTCCAGCAGCAAGCTGCGCGCCTCTTGCGTTAATGGCAATGTTTTCTTTGCAGTCTCTTCTGCACGCACTAACACTTCAGCCAACGCCTCATGGCTCAAGCGATTCAGCACCAACACCTGACAGCGCGAAAGCAATGCAGAATTTAATGCAAAAGAGGGATTCTCAGTCGTTGCACCAATCAGCGTCACGGTGCCATCTTCCACCACGCCCAATAGCGCGTCTTGCTGCGCACGATTAAAGCGATGAATCTCGTCCACAAACAACACGGTGTGTTTGCCGCCCGCCGCACGGTCACGCGCACGGGTAAACACCGTTTTTAAATCCGCAACCCCTGCCGAAATAGCAGACACCATTTCAAGTTCAGCCCCAACACGCTCAGCTAATAAATGCGACATGGTGGTTTTACCAGAACCGGGAGGCCCCCAGAAAATAAGCGATGGCAAATGACCAACCGCCAGCCACTGCGCCAGCGCTGCATCCGCCGCCAGCAAATGTTCCTGCCCCACCACTTCCGACAAGGCACGCGGACGCAATCGCTGAGCCAGCGGCGCATGTTTAGATGGGGTGCTCGCAAACAAATCGGACATGCGTGGAGTGTAGCTTTTGATGAGGAAGGTGGAAATAAAAAAGGCGGCACCAAGGCCGCCTTTTTCTAGAATCAGTTGGAAGCTATGCCACCATTTCTTCCGCGGTTTCGTCTGCGGTAAATACTGGGCCAGAATCTTGACCTTTTGCATTCACATCGCGATCCACGAATTCGATAATCGCCAAAGGCGCGTTATCGCCATAACGGAAACCCGCTTTCATCACGCGTAAATAACCACCTGGGCGGTCTTTGTAACGTTCAGCCAGAGCAGCGAACAGTTTACGGGTTTGCACTTCATCACGCAAGAAAGCCAATGCTTGACGACGATTCGCCAATTGGCCTTTTTTACCCAAGGTTACCAATTTTTCTACCACAGGACGCAGCGCTTTTGCTTTTGGCAAAGTGGTGGTGATTTGCTCGTGCTTAATGAGAGCAATCGCCATATTTGCCAACATCGCACGACGATGCGGGGTGGTTTTACCAAGTTTTTTATATCCTAAACCGTGACGCATAATAAACCTACTTTCTTTCGTTTTTTATAAGTACCGCCTGCAATAGTACGGCACCATGGGTTATCACACCAAAGCCTTATGCGTATGGATCTTCCAATTTACGCGCGAGGTCTTCGATATTTTCAGGCGGCCAACCCGACACTTCCATGCCGAATTTGAGGCCCATATTCATCAGCACTTCTTTGATTTCGTTCAAAGATTTGCGTCCAAAATTTGGCGTTTTGAGCATTTCGCTCTCGGTTTTTTGTACCAAGTCGCCAATGTAAACGATGTTGTCGTTTTTGAGGCAGTTGGCCGAACGAACCGATAACTCCAATTCTTCCACTTTTTTGAGAAGGTTTGGATTGAATTTCAAATCGTCTTTATCTTCCGAACGCTTCGTTTCTTCTTCTTTAATTTCGAAGTTGATGAAGAGTTGCAATTGATCTTGCAGAATACGCGCGGCCAAAGCAACTGCATCGTCTGGGGTCAAAGAACCATCAGTTTCCAGTTGCATGATCAATTTATCATAGTCAGTGATCTGACCGACGCGGGTATTTTCCACGCGGTAAGCCACCTTACGTACTGGGCTGAACAACGCATCCACAGGGATAAGACCAATCGGTGCATCTGAAGGACGATTCTGAGACGCAGGCACATAACCATTGCCAGACTCAACGGTCATTTCCATGTGAATTTTTGCATTGCGATCAAGCGTGCAGATCACCAAATCAGGGTTCAACACTTCCACATCATGACCGGTTTGAATCATACCAGCAGTCACTTCACCCGGGCCATTGGCGGTCAAGGTGATACGTTTTTTCTCGCCGCTATGCAGCTTCAAACGCAAATCTTTCAAGTTCAAAATAATGTTCACCACATCTTCACGCACCCCTGGCACAGAAGAGAATTCGTGCAACACGCCGTCAATTTTCACAGAAGTGATAGCGGCACCTTGCAAAGAAGAAAGCAACACGCGACGCAACGCGTTACCCAAAGTATAACCAAAGCCGCGCTCCAGCGGTTCAGCTACCACCGTTGCAACATGTGCGTTACGGCTATCAGGTTGGATATCGAGTTTTGAAGGCTTAATCAATGCTTTCCAATTTTTCTGCAACACAGTGAACCTCGTTGGTAAGAGATGAGGAAAAAATTAAACAGGCAAGCCCGCATCAAAGCGGGCTTAACTGAACTATATCAAATTATACGCGACGGCGTTTTGGAGGACGGCAACCGTTGTGTGGAACCGGGGTCAAATCGCGGATAGTGGTCACGTTCAAGCCAACCGCTTGCAACGCACGCAAAGCAGACTCACGGCCAGAGCCAGGACCAGAAACTTCCACCTCAACCGTGGTCAAACCATGTTCCATGGCTTTTTTAGCTGCATCTTCTGCAGCCATTTGCGCTGCATAAGGAGTCGATTTACGAGATCCCTTAAAACCCATAACACCAGAGGTTGACCAAGAAATCGTATTACCCTGTTTATCAGAGATGGTCACCATGGTGTTATTGAAGGTTGCATTCACATGCACTACGCCAGCCGCAATATTTTTGCGTTCGCGACGTTTAACGCGACTAGCACCTGCTTCATTTGCCATAAAATAGCCTTTCTATCCGAATCGCCATCAGCGATTATTTAGTTACTTTTTTCTTGCCAGCAATCGCCACTGCTTTACCTTTGCGGGTACGAGCATTAGTACTGGTGCGCTGACCGCGCACAGGCAACTTTTTGCGATGACGCAGACCACGGTAGCAGCCCAAGTCCATTAAACGCTTAATATTCATCGACACTTCGCGGCGCAAATCACCTTCTACAATGTAATCAGCATCAATAATCTCGCGCACCTTGATGACGTCCGTATCCGAAAGCTGATGGACGCGCGTCGGCGCAGCAATGCCAGCCTTGGAACAAATTTCTTTAGCTTTCACAGAACCAATGCCGTGAATATAGGTCAGCGCAATTTCAACACGCTTACCAGTTGGGATGTTAACACCTGCAATACGAGCCACGAACGAACTCCTCAAACGTTTAAGTATATTTAGTTTCAAACACTTAGTGAAAATTTAGTAGCCACTATGCGCCCTTGCTTTTTCGGGAGGTCGCATCATAAGTAGATTTTGACCACTGTCAACAGCGTTTTTAAAGATTTTTATGTTTTTTTTGTTTTGTGCTAAGCCGCCACCAGAGCCGCTTGTAATGTCTTAAGAATTTCGTCTGTTACCACACCGATGGGTGCCATGCCATCCAATGTTTTAAGCAAGCCATGCTGATGGTAGTATGGCAAAAGCGGGGCGGTTTGCGCATGGTATGCCAATAAACGCTTGCTCACCGTTTCTGCTGAATCATCGGCTCGACGCGAAAATTCAGTACTTCCGCATTGATCGCACACTCCGAGTTTAGCAGGCTGCTTAAACGCATCATGATAGCCAGCACCACAGTTAGTACAAGAATAGCGCCCCGCAATACGTGCAACCAGAGCCGCGTCATCGACCTTTAATTCAATGACCACATCAAGGGGTGCGCCTAATGCATCAAGCATCACATCTAAAGCCTCTGCTTGGGCGTGGGTCCGAGGAAAACCGTCTAAAATATATCCCTTCGCGCAATCATTCTGGCCAAGACGAGAGCGGATCAATTCAATCATGATCTCGTCCGACACTAGCTGACCAGACGACATAACTTCTTGCAACTTCTTACCAAGCCCTGAACCAGATGCAACTTCTGCACGCAACATATCACCGGTTGAAAGCTTTGGGATACTGAAGGCTTGCTGAATAACTTCCGCTTGCGTACCTTTACCTGCGCCCGGCGGGCCTAATAAAATCAGTCTCATCCACGGCGCCCTTTCAATTTTGCCTTCTTGATTAACCCTTCATATTGATGTGCAAATAAATGCGATTGCACTTGCGCGACAAAATCCATCATTACATTCACCACAATCAGCAAGCTAGTGCCCCCCAGCGCAAAAGGAATCGAAGGATATTGTGCCATGAGGAATTCAGGCATTAAACACACCAAAACCAAATAAACTGCGCCAATGGCCGTCACGCGCATCAAGATATGATGCAGATAGTCAGACGTTTGCTTGCCAGGACGAACACCTGCAACAAACCCACCATATTTCTTCAAATTATCTGCAGTTTCTTCCGTGTTAAAAACAACACCCGTATAGAAAAAGCAGAAGAAAATAATCACACTAGCGTAAAGCGTCATATAGACAGGGCCACCATGCTGTAAATAGGCAGCAATGGTCGCAAGAATCGGACTAGCATCCGCACCCGCATTAAAATTAGCAATGGTAAGCGGGAACAATAGAATTGAGCTAGCAAAAATAGGAGGGATCACGCCCGCTGTATTAATTTTAAGCGGAATATGCGAACTGTCGCCTGCATAAAGTTTGTTACCCACCATACGCTTTGGATACTGCACAATCAAACGACGATGCGCGCGCTCCATGAAAACAATAAAGGCAACGAGCGCTAAAGCCAATAATAGAATCACCAAAATCACTTCAGTTGGAATAACGCCGCTACGACCTTGCTCAAACGTGCTGCTGAGCGCACTCGGAAGATTCGCAACAATGCCAGCAAAAATAATCAGTGAAATACCGTTACCGATCCCACGCGCAGTAATTTGTTCGCCAAGCCACATTAAAAATAAAGTGCCGCCAACGAGTGTTACCGTGGTCGTAAATCGGAAAAACAAACCAGGTTCAATAACTGCCGAAAGTCCAGCCGATCCAGCCATACCCTCTAATCCCACCGCAATGCCATAGCCCTGTACAATCGCAAGAATGACTGTGCCGTAACGAGTATATTGATTGATACGACGACGCCCCGCCTCCCCTTCTTTTTTCAACTGCGCCAATTGCGGAGAAGCCACCGTCATCAGTTGAATAATAATGGATGCAGAAATATAGGGCATTACCGCAAGCGCAAAAATGGTCATGCGCTCAAGAGCACCACCAGCGAACATATTGAAGACACCAAGAACGCCTTTAGAGTGCTCCTTAAAAATGTCCGCCAAAACCACAGGGTCAATGCCTGGGATAGGAATGTGCGCCCCGAGGCGCGCAACTAACAACGCACCAAGGACAAACAACAAACGCTGCTTAAGTTCTGTAGCGCGTGCTAAGACGCCAAAATTAAAATTAGACGCCAGACGTTCTGCTGCAGAAGCCATTGCAAATACCTAACCTAAATGAAAAATATGTGCGCGATAAGTTTGCACGCGAAGAGTTCATAGCAAGTCAGCAACGCCGACGCAAGCCAAGAATCTACGCAGCAACCTCTTCACTCATAAGTAAAGAAACGCTACCACCCGCTTTTTCAACAGCTAAAACAGCCGCTTTAGACGCTTTGTGCACTTCAATTTTCAGCTTGGCTTTCAATTCACCTTTAGCCAGCAGTTTAATGCCGTCTTTATTGTTGCGGGTCAAACCAGCATCCACAATCACGTCAATCGTTACTGGTTTGGATGCATCAATCTTTTTGGCATCCACTGCCTGTTGCAAGGTAGAAAGATTTAAGGTGGTGAAGGTCACCGTGTTCACATTCGTAAAGCCACGTTTTGGCAAACGACGGTGAATAGGCATCTGACCACCTTCAAAACCGTTGATGCTAACACCTGTACGAGAAGTTTGACCTTTGTAACCACGGCCTGCAGTTTTACCTTTGCCACTACCAATACCACGACCTACGCGCATACGGGATTTATGTGCACCATCATTATTTTTTAATTCATTCAGTTCCATGACAGACCCTTTCTTCTGGTGGAGGTTGGCACGCCCTAGGCGGCATCAACTACTTTCACCAAGTGTTGTACTTTAGCAATCATTCCACGCACTTCGGGAGTATCCTTCAATGTACGCTGACGATTCATTTTGTTAAGACCCAAACCGATTAAAGTGGCTTCTTGATCTTTACGACGACCAATGGGACTACCGGTCTGAACAACCGTTACCGTACCGTTGGTTTCTACTTTTTTTTCCTTGGCCATAACTGCCTCTCAACTCGTCTAATGTTCTAACTATTCCGCAGCATGAGCAGCGTCTTTCGAGCTACCTTCACGACGGCTTACGATTTCACCCACTTTCATGCCACGCTTACCAGCAACAGCACGAGGAGAGGTCACTGATTTCAACGCATCAAACGTGGCTTTCACCATATTGTGAGGATTGGAAGTACCCGTAGATTTAGCAACGACATCCTGAATGCCAAGCGCTTCAAATACCGCACGCATTGGACCGCCCGCGATGATACCCGTACCCGCTGGGGCACTGCGCAAAATCACTTTACCTGCACCATAATGACCAAACACGTCATGGTGCAAGGTACGACCTTCGCGCAGAGGAATGCGAACCATGTTTTTCTTTGCATCATCAGTCGCTTTTTTCACGGCATCGGTTACTTCTTTAGCCTTGCCAGTACCAAAACCAACTTTGCCCTTACCGTCACCGGTCACCATCAAAGCGGCGAAGCCGAAGCGACGACCACCCTTTACTACTTTTGCCACACGGTTAACGGCGACGAGCTTATCGATCAACTCGCTGCCTTCTTGCTCTTTTGCACCCGCTGCTGCGTCGTTACGTGCCATAATGATAATCCTTACCGTATGTGTTCAATTAGAAGTTAAGACCAGCTTCGCGAGCGGCATCTGCCAACGCTTTCACGCGGCCATGATACAAGTGACCGCCGCGATCAAACACCACGTCTTTCACTTGGGCTTTTACGCCACGTTCAGCAATCAGCTTGCCTACTGTTTTAGCGGCCTCAACATTGGCGCCATTTTTTACTTTTGTTTTCACTTCTTTCTCAGCCGTCGAAGCAGCAGCAAGGGTCACGCCTTTGCTGTCATCAATGAGTTGAGCATAGATGTGTTGGCCAGAGCGGAAAACGCTCAGGCGAATACGGCCGTTGGCAAGGCGCTTTAGGTTCGTACGCGTACGCTGTTGACGACGCTCAAAAGAAGAAAGTTGTTGTCTCATGGTCATAATCCTTTACCTATTTCTTCTTGCCTTCTTTCATCGGAACATACTCGCCTGCATAGCGAACACCTTTGCCTTTGTAAGGCTCAGGTTTGCGCAATGCGCGCACTTCCGATGCCAACTGACCGACGAGCTGTTTATTAACACCCGAGATGGTCACGATGGTTTGTTTATCGACTTTTACTTCAATGCCCTGAGGAATCGCAAAGCGAACCTCGTGGCTGAAACCGAGCGACAGTGCAAGCAACTCACCCTGCACCGATGCCTTAAATCCAACCCCTTTAACTTCTAGGGTACGAGAAAAGCCATCAGTAACGCCCTTCACCATATTATTGATGTTGGCGCGAGTGGTGCCCCACATAGAACGAGAGCGCTTGCTATCATTCACTGGGCTTACCAACACAACATTACTTTCAATTTTTACATCCACATCAGATGTTAGCGCTAAGGTAAGCTGACCTTTAGCGCCTTTAATCTGAATGGCCCCGTTTGCAATTGCAGCGCTAACGCCACTGGGCAATACAACAGGTAATTTTCCTACGCGAGACATGGCTTCCTATACTCCTAGAAGATACTGCACAAAACTTCGCCGCCCACATTTGCCTGACGCGCATCATAGTCAGACATTACCCCGCTAGAGGTAGACAGAATCGAAATGCCCAAACCGTTTTGCACTTTTGGCAAAGCACGAATTGCACGATAATAACGACGGCCAGGACGCGACAAGCAGCGTATATTCTTAATCACTGGTTCGCCTTCAAAATACTTCAGCTCAATATCCACTGAAGATTTGTTATTTTCAGTCACAATATTGTAGTTACGAATGTAACCTTCTTTTTTCATAACCTCGAGTACATTGACCACCAGCTTTGAGGCATTGGCTTTCACCATCGGCAGGCGGGCGCGCTGACCATTACGAATACGCGTAAGGGTATCAGCGAGCAAAAAGTTTGTAGTCATCTCTTTATCTCTCCTAAAAAATTACCAGCTGGACTTCACCAAGCCTGGGATTTGACCAAAATTACCAAGCTCACGCAAAGCAATACGGGACAATTTGAACTTGCGGTAGAAACCACGCGGACGACCCGACAATTCGCAACGATTGCGAACGCGTATCTTGGCAGAATTGCGCGGCATTGCTGCCAACTTCAACTGTGCAGTGAAGCGCTCTTCGATCGTCAATTCACGATCCATGATGATTTCTTTCAACGCACTACGTTTGCCAGCAAATTGCTTTGCCATTTTTGCACGACGATTGTTTTTTTCGACGGAACTCGTTTTAGCCACGATACACCTCTGGTAGACTAGTTAAGGAACGGGAAGTTAAGAGCCTTCAGCAGCTCTTTCGCTTCTTCATCGGTTTTAGCAGTGGTTACAATGGTAATATCCATGCCACGCACTTTGTATACTTTATCGTAGTTAATCTCCGGAAACACCAACTGCTCTTTCAAACCCATGGTGTAATTACCACGACCATCAAAGCCTTTACCGCTCACGCCGCGGAAATCGCGGATACGAGGCATAGCAGTATTTACCAAACGGTCAATAAATTCATACATGCGCTGCTTACGAAGGGTCACCTTGCAACCAATCGGCACATTTTCACGCAGCTTGAAGCCCGCAATCGATTTACGAGCACGGGTCACTACTGGCTTTTGACCGGTGATTAAGCCTAAATCATTTACCGCCGCGTCAACAATTTTGCTGTCGCTGGTTGAATCACCAAGACCCATATTGATAACCACTTTGGTTACCCCAGGGATCTGCATTACGTTAGTGTAACCAAACTTGCCTTGGAGCTCGCCACGCACTTTCGATTCATATACTTCTTGCAAACGCGGTTTCATAACCATCATCCTATCTATGCATTAACAACTTCGCCGGAGCGTTTAGCTACGCGAACTTTTTTACCATCATCCAAGCGCTTAAAACCAACGCGGGTTGGCTTGCCATCTTTTGGATCGACCAAAGCCACGTTAGAGATATGCAACGCCGCCTCTTTGCTCACGATACCGCCTTGAGCATTGGCTTGGCTTGCACGCTCATGGCGCTTCACCAAGTTAACCCCTTGCACCACAACGCGATCCGTGTCAGTCACCATTTTTAAAATAGTGCCTTTTTTGCCCTTGTCTTTACCAGCGATTACGAGGACTTCGTCGCCTTTTTTCAATTTAAATTTCTTTGTCATAACAATCTCGCTTGTATCCTATATCATCCACTAAAGCACTTCAGGCGCCAAAGAGACAATTTTCATGAATTTTTTAGCACGCAACTCGCGCACAACTGGTCCAAAAATACGAGTACCAATTGGCTCGCCTTGCTTGTTGATAAGCACTGCTGCATTTTTGTCAAAACGAATGATACTGCCATCATTACGACGAACTGGCGCTGCCGTACGCACGATAACGGCACGATGCACATCACCTTTTTTAACTTTGCCACGTGGAATAGCGTCTTTAATCGACACTACAATCACATCACCTACGCTCGCGGTCTTGCGGTGAGAACCACCAAGCACCTTAATGCACATCACGCGGCGGGCACCTGAATTATCTGCCACCTCGAGGTTACTTTGCATCTGAATCATGAGATTACTCCAAACCCAACTATTACATTTTTATGTTTATGTGACAGACTATTCGTACACCACGGCCCAACGCTTAGATTTTGACATCGGGCGGGATTCTTCAATCCGCACCACATCGCCAGCTTTAAAGCGGTTTTCTTCATCATGCGCCGCGAATTTTTTCGAACGACGAACAATCTTGTTATATAGTGGGTGACGCACACGACGCTCGACACGAACAGTCACTGTTTTATCAGCTTTATCACTTACCACTAAACCTTCTAAAATGCGCTTTGGCATCTTAAACTCCTTAAATCAGTTACGCGACTTACGCCGCTTTTTTAGCATTCAATTGCGTCATGACACGCGCCACTTGGCGGCGCACCATACGAAAACGAGAGGTATTCTCCAGCTCGCCAGACACTTTCTGGAAACGGAGGTTAAAAAGCTCTTTTTTTGATTGCAAGAGCAAGTCTTTCAGTTCGTCGGCAGATTTGCCTTTTAGTTCTTCCATCGACATGACTATGCCTCCTCTACAATACGAGCAACGAATTTGGTTTTAATCGGCAGTTTAGCCGATGCACGTTCAAACGCCTCGCGTGCCAATTGTTCAGGCACACCATCCATTTCAAACATGATACGACCTGGCTTCACGCGGCACGCCCAGAACTCAACGCTACCTTTACCACTACCCATGCGAACTTCCGCAGGTTTTTTGGTGACAGGAACATCTGGGAATACGCGGATCCAAAGACGGCCAGCACGACGCACGTGGCGCGCAATCGCACGACGCGCAGCCTCGATTTGACGCGCAGTAATACGCTCAGGCTCCATAGCTTTCAGGCCAAACTGACCAAAGTCTAGAGAGAACCCGCCTTTTGCACTGCCGCTGATACGACCTTTATGCATTTTACGGTATTTAGTTTTTTTCGGCATTAACATTGTATTGCTCGCTCTTCAAACGTTTTGATTCTTACATTGCCGCCGCGAGGTCTGCTGCGCTCACACGCGCTTCCGCCGCTTTGTCCTTATCATTTGCATAGATCTCACCTTTATAGATCCACACCTTCACCCCAATGATCCCGTAGGTAGTGAGGGCGGAGGCTATACCATAATCTACATCGGCGCGCAAGGTGTGAAGTGGCACTTGACCTTCACGATACCATTCCATACGCGCAATCTCAGCTCCACCAAGGCGCCCAGACACGTTAACACGAATCCCTTGAGCGCCCAAACGCAGGCAAGATTGAACCGCACGCTTCATCGCACGGCGGAACGCAATACGGCGCTCAAGCTGTTGTGCAATGCTTTCAGCCACCAAGGTAGCATCCAGTTCTGGCTTGCGGATTTCAACAATGTTCAGATGCAGCTCGTCTTTAGTGAAACGCGCCAAATCTTTTTTGATCTGATCGATATCAGAACCTTTTTTACCAATCACCACACCTGGTCGAGCGGTGTGAATGGTCACGATCGCTTTTTTAGACGGACGCTCAATCACTACGCGGCTGATACCAGCGCTCAAAAGTTTCTTTTTGATATAGGCACGAATCTTCAAATCTTCATGCAATTTATCAGCAAATGCACCTTTGGCAAACCAGCGAGAGTCCCAAGTCTTGTTGATGCCAAGACGCAGACCAATTGGATTAACTTTCTGACCCATGAGTTAGGCTCCCTTTTTTGCTTGTTCACGAAGAACGATCGTAATGTTGCTGAATGGTTTTTGGATGCCAGCAGAGCGACCACGACCACGTGCATGCACGCGCTTCATGACCAATGCCTTGCCAACAAATGCTTCCGATACCACCAGAGCATCCACATCCATACCGTGGTTGTTCTCGGCGTTCGCAACTGCTGAGCGCAGTGCTTTGTGAACATCCTTCGCAATACGACGATGCGAGAATGCCAACTGTGTCAGCGCATCGGCTGCACGCATCCCACGCACGAGCGCAGCGACCTGATTCAATTTTATTGGGCTGGTACGCAGCATACGCAATTGAACGCGAGCTTGTTTGCCCGTTTCCTCTGCTTTGCCACGCTTTAATGCAGCACGTTTACCCATGACTCTATCCTCTGAACGCTAGCGTTATTTCTTTGCGACTTTTTTATCCCCACCGTGCCCTGGGAAGCTACGGGTAGGAGCAAATTCGCCAAATTTATGACCAATCATATCTTCATCCACTAATACTGGGATAAATTTATGACCATTGTAGACCCCAAAAGTGAGACCCACGAATTGTGGAAGAATGGTCGAACGGCGTGACCAGGTTTTAATCACCTGATTACGACCAGTGCCGCGGGCGGCTTCTGCTTTTTTCAGCATATACCCGTCAACAAACGGGCCTTTCCAAACTGAGCGTGTCACTGTTGTTCTCCTACTTCTGTTTTTTCGCTTGATGGCGATTACGCACAATAAACTTGCTCGTGCGCTTGTTAGTACGGGTTTTCTTACCCTTGGTGCATTTACCCCAAGGTGTCACTGGGCTACGACCGCCGGAAGTACGACCTTCACCACCACCATGTGGGTGATCGACTGGGTTCATTGCCACACCACGAACGACAGGCTTTTTGCCTTTCCAGCGCGTACGACCAGCTTTACCCCAGTTTTCGTTTTGGTGATCAGGGTTAGATACAGCACCAACAGTTGCCATGCATTCCGCATTGACCAAACGTAACTCACCTGAGCGCAATTTGATTTGAGCGTTGCCGCTATCTTTACCAACCAACTGAACATAAGAACCAGCAGCACGAGCGATTTGACCACCTTTGCCGATTTTCATTTCCACATTGTGCACGATGGTGCCCACAGGAATGTTTTTAAGTGGCAAAGCGTTACCTGGTTTAATGTCGGTACGTTCACCAGCCACCACGCTATCACCCACCGCCAAACGCTGAGGCGCCAAAATATAGGCCAACTCACCATCGGTGTATTTAATAAGTGCAATGAAGGCCGAACGGTTTGGATCATATTCAATACGCTCAACTGTAGCGGCAACGTCAAACTTGCGACGCTTGAAGTCCACCAAGCGGTAGCTCTGCTTATGACCGCCACCGATGTGACGACCTGTCACACGGCCAAGATTATTACGACCACCAGTTTTTGGTTTACCCTCAGTCAAAGACTTAATAGGCTTACCTTTCCAAAGACCCGAACGATCGATCAGAACCAGTTCACGCTGAGAAGGTGTAATAGGATTAAATGATTTGAGTGCCATGGTTACTTCACTCCTGCCATCAGGTCGATAGATTGGCCTTCAGCCAAGGTCACGATTGCTTTTTTAATATCGTCACGCTTGCCCACTGTCCCGCGGAATCGTTTGGTTTTACCTTCGATCGACACGGTGTTTACTTTTACCACTTTCACACCAAAAATAGCTTCCACAGCTTCTTTCACTTGTGATTTATTGGTATCATTGGCTACTTTGAAAACCACTTTATTAAGCTCAGAGAGCCTCGTAGATTTCTCGGTAATCACAGGGCGACGCAATACGTCATACATCGCCGGAGTAATTGCTTTAGTTTCTTTTTTCTTTGCCATATGCCTTATTTCAACCTCTCTTCGAGTTGAGCCAGCGCGTCTTTACTAAGCACCAGTTCTTTATGCTTCAAGATGTCATAAACATTTGCACCTTGAGTTGGCAACACATCTACGTTTTTCAGGTTGCGAGCAGCCAACACAAAATTATTGTCCAACTCAGCGCCACCGATAAACAATGGCTTTACTAAACCCAGAGCTTCCAGTTTAGGCGAAAGATCTTTGCTTTTTGCTGAAGTAGAAGCAAAAGTATCAATCACAATCAACTGACCTTGCGCTTGTTTTGCAGACAACGCCAATTTCAAACCCAATTGACGGATCTTTTTAGGCAAACTGTAGGCATGGCTACGAACCACTGGACCGAAAATTGTTGCACCACCGCGCATTTGAGCCGAACGCAGGCTACCCTGACGCGCACGCCCCGTACCTTTTTGCTTGAAAGGCTTTTTGGTGGTACCGCTGATTTCAGAAATACCTTTGGTTTTGTGAGTCCCAGAACGCGCTTTAGCACGCTGCCATTCAACCACACGCTGTAAAATATCTTTACGGACAGTCAGACCAAACAGAGCTTCATTTAGCTCAACTTCACCTGCGCTTTTATTGTCCAGAGTTTTAATAGTTATTTTCATGAACTTTCTCCGTCTTACGCAGCTTCGCTGGTGTTAGCTGCGTTTTTCAATGCGGCCGGTAATGGGGCATCTGCAGGAAGTGCTTTTTTCACTGCATCTTTCACCATTACATAACCACCTTCATGACCTGGTACAGCACCCTTAACAAACACCAAACCACGCTCAACATCCACCGCAACCACTTGCAAGTTCTGGATAGTTACGCGCTCGTCACCAAGATGACCCGCCATCTTTTTGCCTTTGAAGACTTTACCTGGATCTTGACGCTGACCGGTTGAACCGTGTGAACGGTGAGATACTGAAACACCATGGCTCGCTTCCAAACCAGCAAAGTTCCAACGCTTCATCGCACCAGCAAAACCTTTACCAACAGTGTAACCCGTGACGTCAACATATTGGCCAACTACGAAATGAGCCGCTGAAAATTCAGCACCCGCTTCTACCATGTTGTTTTCCGATACACGAAACTCAACGGTTTTTTTGCCTGGCTCAACTTTATTTTTGGCACAGTGACCACGAACCGCTTTGCTAACGCGACTGATTTTTGCAGTACCAATTGTCACCTGAAGAGCATTGTAGCCATCGCGTGCTTTGGTTTTCTGAGACACAACGCGGCAACCATCCATCTGCAAAACTGCCACTGGAATCTGGTCACCATCATCGTAAATATGGCTTGCGCCAAGTTTCTTTGCGAGTAATCCGGTACGCATGACTAAGCCGCTCCTTCACCCAATTTGATTTCAACATCCACGCCAGCCGCAAGATCCAATTTCATCAAAGCATCTACCGTTTGTGGGGTAGGATCAATGATGTCAATTAAACGCTTGTGAGTACGTATCTCAAACTGTTCACGCGACTTCTTATCAATGTGCGGCGAACGATTAACCGTGAATTTATTGATGCGTCGTGGCAACGGCACCGGGCCGTGCACTTGCGCACCAGTACGTTTAGCGGTGCTTACGATATCACGGGTGGACGCATCCAACACCGCGTGATCGAATGCACGCAAACGAATACGAATTTTTTGACCTTGCATAGCGGTCTTCCTTTCTCGCGTTTTCTCGAACTACTGAATAATTTTTGCCACAACACCTGCGCCGACGGTACGGCCACCTTCGCGGATAGCGAAGCGCAAACCTTCATCCATTGCGATTGGGTGGATCAACTCGATGTCCATCGCAATGTTATCACCAGGCATCACCATCTCAACGCCTTCAGG
>JAIXRX010000103.1 GCA_027485005.1 Alphaproteobacteria bacterium | reverse complement strand
TCATATTGCATGACGCAAGTGGGGGAGGCGTGGATGCCCATTTTATGCTCCAGCCCTGAGCAAACCACCGCATTACGCGCGCCAAGGCTGCCATCATCTCCCACCATGATTTTTGGCACTAGAAACAAGCTGATGCCGCGCGTGCCTTCCGGTGCGTCTGGCAATTTCGCGAGCACGAGATGGATGATGTTTTCGGTGAGATCTTGTTCTCCTGAGGAGATGAAAATTTTGGTGCCGGTAATCTGGTAGCTGCCATCTGCGGCAGGAGTCGCGCGGGTGCGAATGAGGCCTAAATCGGTGCCGCATTGTGGCTCGGTGAGGCACATCACGCCCGACCATTCGCCTGTGACCATTTTGGGCAGAAACTTCACCTTTAAAGCGTCGGAGGCATGCTGATAAATCGCGTTGTACGCACCATGTGAAAGCCCTGGGGTCATGCCAAAGGAAAGATTCGCCGAGCAGATCATTTCGATCACGGGCATGTTCAAAATTTCGGGCAGGCCTTGCCCCCCAAATTCTGGCGCACAGGTGAAGGATGGCCAGCCACCCGCCACATATTGGGCGTAGGCGTCTTTGAACCCTGAAGGGGTTGTTACTTCGCCATTATTTAGTTTCAATCCTTCTTTGTCACCAACTTGATTCAGCGGAAAAAGCACTTGCTCGCAAAGCTTACCCGCTTCTTCCCACAAGGGTGCCGCGAGTTCATTGGCTTCTGCAAGAGAAGGGACGTTGTGTGCAGAAAGCACGCGAGAAAATAAGAACTGATAATCCGCAATCGGGGCGCGATAGTGTGGCATGAAAAGCCTCCTGTTTTTTCTTTTAGTTACGCAATGGTTTGCCCGTTTCGAGCATATGTTCGATGCGGTCCAGCGTGGGTTTGGTGCGGATGAGAGACATGAACATGTCATGCTCAAGATCTAAAATATCTTGCTCGGTGAGTGGCTTTTTAATGTCGGTTTTGCCACCCGTCAGCACTGTACCGAGCGCCTCGGCAATCAGTTGATCATGCGCGCTCACCTTGCCAAGCGCTGCCATGCCTTTGAGCGCCATGGAAAGCGCAAGCTTGGCGGCTAGCCCCGGCAGCGGCACGTTGGCAGGTTGCGGTGCTTGATAGTTTTTCGACAAATCAAGCGCGAGATTTTTGGCGTCGTTCAACAAGCGTGCGCGGGACATGCTGATGCGTGATTTCTCGTTGAGAATGAGCATATCCTGCGCTTCATGCGCCGAGCCTGCCACCTTGGCCATGCCGATAATCTCGAACAGGTTTTTGAGCTTTGGCATGGAGCCGCCAAGCCCACGACGTTCATGCGCCATGTGGCGCACAATCATTTCTTTGCAGCCGCCCCAACCCGGAATCACGCCCACGCCCACTTCCACTAGCCCTGGGTAATATTCGATATGGGCTTGCAACGCGTCGCAATGCAGCGAAAGCTCACAGCCGCCACCCAGCGCCATGCCATGCACTGCGCCTACCACGGGGAAGTGCGCATATTTGAGCGACATCATGGTGCGTTGCCCTTGTTTAATCGCGTCCGACATCATGCCCCATGCACCCATATTGCAGGCGTAGAGGAAGAAGCCAAGATTGGCGCCGACCGAGAAATTCTCGCCGTCGCCACCGATGATAAGTGCTTTGTGATTTTGTGGAACGATGGTGGTGCATTCTTCGAGCATCCCCAAAATATCAGGGTCGATCGAATTCATTTTCGAGGTGAACTCCAAGCAAAGCACGCCGTCGCCCACGTCCCACAGTACGGCGGAGCCGTTTTTCTTCACAGGTTTGGAGGTGCGCTTAATGTCTGCCAATGTCCATGCGTCTTTCGGCACAGCGATTTTATGGTAGCCACCCGCAAGCGCATGATATTCGCGGTTTTCGCCTTGGGTGCGGTAAAGCGGTTGGCCATTTGCCGCAGCAATAATCGCGGGCACTTCGAGGCCAAATTCTGCGCATAAACGCGCAAAATAAGTGGTGCCAGATTCAGTGCTATTGCTGAGTTTATCAATCAGCTCAAACGGCCCGTATTTCCAGTTGTAACCAAAGCGCATCGCGTCATCGATCGCGAGAATATCGTCTGATATTTCTGGCACGAGTGAGGCGGTGTAATGCAGTAATTTAACCAACACAATTTTAGCGTATTTCCCGCCAATATCGTCATGCTCAATCAGTGCACGCAAGCCGTCTTTGGCAGCGCTCACACTGGCGAGTGTTGATTTTCTCTCTGCTGTGTAACTGCCATCCGCAAGTTTGATGACTTCTTTGGTTTTTTTACCGCCTTCGGTATTAAGGCGATAGAACCCGCCTTTACCTTTGCGGCCTGTATAGCCGTCCGCAATCATGTTGGTGATGACGTCGGGTTGATGGTAGATTTTGCGGAACACATCACCTTCCGGAAGCGTGTCGAGCATCGCTTTGGCGATGAGTGGCATCAGGTCAATACCAATCAAATCAAACAAGCCAAAGACGCCCGTTTTTGGCACGCCGAGGGGCTTGCCCATCACTGCATCTGCATCTTCTACACTAATCCCGCAGGCAATCGCTTCATAAAGCGCAATCATCAGCCAATAAACGCCAATGCGATTGGCGATGAAACCTGGGGTGTCTTTGCACGGCACAATGCCTTTGCCCAAGGCCACTTCGGCAAACGCTTCAATTTTCTGGCGCACGGCAGGGTTGGTTTTGGGGCCAGACACGACCTCGAGTAAGCGCATGAAACGTGGTGGATTGAAGAAGTGCGTAATCAGGAAATCATTCTGGAAACTTTCAGGCAGCCCTTCCACCAATTTGGCAAGCGGAAGTGTTGAGGTGTTGGAGGACACAATGCTGCCTTTTTTGCGCACCGCATCAATTTTTTTATACACGTCGTGCTTCACGTCAATCCGTTCTAGCACCACTTCAATAATCCAATCCGCTTCGGCTAGCTTTCTCAGATCATCTTCCATATTCCCTGCGGTCACGCGCTTGGCGTTGCGCTTATGGGTGAAGGGCGGCATTTTATTTTCTAGCGCTTTGGCAATCGCGCCTTTGGCAAGGGCGCTGCGGTCGGAGGCGTCTTTGGGCACGATGTCCAGCAAAGTCACGTTGTAGCCCGCATTGGCGACGAGTGCCGCAATGCCCATGCCCATAACGCCGGAGCCGATGACGGCAATGTTTTTAATGTCTGACAT
>JAIXRX010000197.1 GCA_027485005.1 Alphaproteobacteria bacterium | reverse complement strand
TTTTTGTATGGGCATACTCGCCAAAAATCTTAACAAAAAACCCACACCCTTGCGAGTGTGAGTTCTTTTGTAGGAGCTTTTAACTCCTATCCACCGAATGCACCTTCCGACGCATCGTGAGTAAGCGGAATAGTATCTTCTACTTTCGCAGGAAACGCTTCTTCCACTTCTTTTTTAGAGTCAGTATTTCCTGTCGGAAACTCTTTCTCATCTTTTCTCTCTTTAGCCATAATTTTGAGTTATGTTTTAGAGATGAACCTTACTACCGTCGTAAGATTCCTACGGCAAAATTGCGACCCTATGATAACAAAACATTACTCATTGATATAATGACAGTTTTGTGACGGTTTTTTAAACTTTACTTCCTTCGCACTTACTGGTCGCCTTGCTTGCGGCTATGCGCTTGGCCTGCAATTTCGTCCAGCTCATTTTGCTCCCGCGTGGCGGCTTTTTTCTTCGCCGCATCTTTGGCGTTTTGCTCCGCAATTTCCAGTTTCTTCAACTCCGCAAACACCTCTTGCATTTGCTGTTTCAAGCCAAAAATCTGGCGGTCGTGGCGCACAATATTATCTTTCTCAATATTCTGCTGATATTTGATGCGCTTTTGAAAATCCCCAAAAAACTGGCTGAGATGCGCTTGTGCCTGCGCTTGCGCCATCTCATCGTCCAGCTCTTTTTGCATGCGCTCAATTTTATCCACGCATTCTTGCCGCTTTTCCTCAATCTTCACAATCACCATGCGCAATTCGTCCAGCTTGTTTTTTTGCAGACGAATGAGAGTTTTAAGACCTTTCATGCCACTGCCCTATGCTTGCGGCGGCCAGCTTGGAATCCCAAGAATTTCTGCGAGTTGGCTGTAGCATTCTTCCAGCGTAAAACGCTCACGCTTTTTCTGACTGAGGAATGCTTCAAGCGCGGGATTAAAACGAATCGCCAAATCCACATTCGGGTCTGCCCCTGCGCGGTACGCACCAAGGCGAATCATCTCGGCCATGTCGTCATAGGTCGCAAGCAAACGCCGTGCGGCTTGCACTAATTCATTTTCTGCATCCGAGTTACAATCTGGCATCGTCCGCGACACACTTTTAAGGATGTTCACCGCTGGGTAGCGCCCGCGCTGCGCAATGCCGCGCTCCAGAACAATATGCCCATCTAGAATCCCGCGCACCGTGTCACTCACTGGCTCGTTCGTATCATCCCCTTCCACCAACACGGTGAAAAGCCCCGTAATGCTGCCCTGCCCCGCTTGGCCTGGGCCTGCGCGTTCCAGCAGTTTTGGCATTTCCGAAAATACGGTCGGTGTATAACCTTTACTGGTAGGTGGCTCCCCGGCCGATAAACCAATCTCGCGCTGTGCCATCGCAAAACGCGTCACCGAATCCATCATGCACAAGACTTCTTTATTCTGATCACGGAAATATTCGGAGACACTCAGCGTGAGATAGGCTGCTTGACGGCGCATAAGCGCGGAATCGCTGGAGGTCGCCACCACCACCACCGAACGCGCAAGACCTTCTTCGCCCAAATCTTCTTCAATAAATTCTTTCACCTCACGTCCACGTTCACCCACCAGCCCAATCACGTTCACATCCGCCGAGGCATAGCGCGCAAGCATAGACATCAACACTGATTTCCCCACGCCAGAGCCCGCAAAAATACCCATCCGCTGCCCTTTGCAGCAAGTCAAAAACGTATTGAGCGCTTTAATCCCAAGATCGAGCTTACCTTCCACCCGTTTGCGGCTATGCGCGGAGGGTGCAGGATTGGTAAACGCATAAGGCCGCGGGCCACGCGGCAACGGGCCTTTACCATCCACCGGCTCGCCAAGGCCGTTAATCACTCGTCCCAACCATGATTCATGGGGGTAAACACGGCTGGCGTCAGGCGCTAGGCGCACTTTGGCATTCAGGCTCACCCCTGCGGTATCACTAAATGGCATCAGCAACGCGCGGTCTTCACGAAAACCCACCACCTCGCAGCGCACCTCGCCATTGCGGCCATGCACAAAACATTGCGCCCCCACCGCTAGCAAATGCTCGATTCCCGTACATTCCAGCAGCAAACCGCGCAGCGACACCACCCGACCCGACACTTCCAAGGGGGGGATGTTTTCCACAGCAGATTGAATCGCAGCAATTACATCGGTTTTGATGGTGTTCATGAACGGCTTTCAACTAAATTTGCCTAAGAATATCATTAACTTAAGCGCTTGTCAGCGGTTAATATGGGTGGGACAAATGCGCCACAGTTTTGGTAACTAAGTTTAACATATTAGCAATTAACTACATATTTATATTGAATTATAGTTAATTTTAATGGTATATTAATTAACAATATCGGACAGATGAAGAAACTGATGCTATTATGTATCTAAACATCTGCCACATGTGACCACACTAACACAGGAGCACTACATGCGCGTATTATTGGTTGAAGATGATGCATCGACCGCAAAAGCCATTGAACTTTCCCTCGCCTCTGAAGGTATTATTTGTGATACCACCGAACTCGGTGAAGAAGGTTTAGAAATCGGGAAAATTTACGATTACGATATTATTATTCTCGATCTGATGTTGCCAGATATTGATGGCTACGAAGTACTACGCCGTTTCCGCGCCGCTCGTATATCCACTCCGATTCTCATTCTGTCGGGCTTGTCTGGCCCAGACCAAAAAATTAAAGGCCTTGGCTATGGGGCAGACGACTACCTCACCAAGCCATTCAATAAAGGTGAGTTGATTGCACGCATTCAAGCGATTGTGCGCCGCTCCAAAGGCCATTCTGAATCCATCATCCGCACGGGTAAATTGTCGGTCAACCTCGACAGCCGTCAAGTGGAAATGGAAGGCAAAGCCGTGCATCTGACCAGCAAAGAATATGGCATTCTTGAATTGCTGTCGCTGCGCAAAGGCTCGACCCTGACCAAAGAAATGTTCCTCAACCATCTGTATGGTGGCATTGATGAGCCAGAACTTAAAATCATCGACGTCTTCGTGTGCAAACTGCGCAAGAAATTGCAAGTGGCAGCAGGCGGCGAAAACTACATCGAAACCGTTTGGGGCCGTGGCTATGTGCTAAAAGACCCAGATCCTAGCGCTGAGAAAGTCGCTGTTTCCGACGAGGAAATGGAAGCATAATCAAGCGTGAGACTAAAACGAAAAAAGGCAGGGATTTCTCCCTGCCTTTTTTATTTGGTCAAACAATGAAATAATCTAATCGTTCTCTTATATCATCATCCATAAATAACGCGGCCTCTTCTTTTCTGCGCGCAACCAGT
>JAIXRX010000175.1 GCA_027485005.1 Alphaproteobacteria bacterium | reverse complement strand
TTGAAAAAAACATGGTCGGTTTCCCTTGAAATGATGGATGGGCTGCACCATATTCTCTTCAGTCTAAGTATCAAGCAAGGAGATAACATGGCGTGGGGTGATGAACCGGGCAAAAGCCCATGGGGGGATCAAAGTGGCGCACCATCGGGCGGACGCAGTGGTCCACACGGGCCGGGCAGCAAACAAAAGCCTTCCTCTGCCAAAGGTCAGAACCCTGCGGATGTAGATGAACTGATTGCCAAATTGCAAGAGCAGCTACGCAGCATTTTCGGCGGTGGTGGCAAAGGTGGACAAAGCAGCGGCAATCGTGGGGGCTTCCAATCGGGTGGCCATGCTTTTACCCTTATTTTTTCAGCATTACTTGGCTTGTGGGTCGTTTCTGGTTTTTATAAAGTGGATTCCAAAGAGGTTGGTGTTGTTCAGCGCTTTGGTAAATTCTCGAGCATCTCAAGCCCTGGACTACGCTACCACCTTCCTTTCCCCATCGAAACCGTGACCAAACTTGGTGTGCTGAACATCAACACAGTGGAAGTTGGTTTTCGTGGTGGCCTAAACAAGCGCCAGAATAATTATGGTGAAGGCTTGCAAAAAGAAAAACTGATGCTGACAGGTGACCAAAATATCATCGAAATCTCGTTTGATGTTCAGTGGAAAATTGATGCGACCCGCCCGCAAGACTTCTTGTTCAATGTGCGTGATGCGGAAAGCTCGATTCGTCCAGTGGCGGAAAGCGCCATGCGTGAGATTATTGGTAAGGTCAACATCACCTCCGTACTTTCTAAACAGGAAGAAAAGTTGAAGGTAGAACTAGACGCCCGCAATATCATGCAAAAAACCCTCGATAGTTATGGCGCGGGAGTTCAGGTCGAGAAAGTCAACCTTTTGGCCGCTGATCCACCAAGCGCGGTGATTGACGCATTCCGCGACGTAAAAACCGCCGAACAAGACAAAGAAACCACGCAAAACCAAGCCCGTGCTTATGCGAATGAAGTCGTACCCAAAGCGCGTGGTGAAGCGGAAAAATTGATTCAGGAAGCCGAAGGCTACAAGCAATCGGTGGTGGCAGAAGCGAAAGGGGACGCCTCGCGTTTCTTGGCGGTTTATAATCAATATACACAAGCGCGTGATGTGACCAGCAAACGTATCTATCTGGAAACGATGGAAGCGGTGCTCAAAAACATGAAAAAAGTGGTGGTAGATAGCAAAGGTGGGCAAGGTGTTGTGCCGGTGTTGCCATTGCCTGCAATGCAGCAGCCTGCCCCACCGCCAAGCTCTAAGGAGAACTAGACCATGCAAGAACAATCATTGGTGCGCGCAGGTATTATTGGCTTTGTGGCGCTTATTTTCTTGTCCAGCACCTTCTTTGTGGTACAAGAAAACGAGCAGGCGTTGGTGCTACAATTTGGCGAGATCAAACGTACCGTGCGCAAGCCTGGCCTGCGCATGAAAATGCCATTTGTGCAAGATCTGGTTTATTTTGATAAACGCTTGCTGGATTTCCATGCTG
The DNA here is from genome assembly GCA_027485005.1 of Alphaproteobacteria bacterium. GTDB lineage: Bacteria > Pseudomonadota > Alphaproteobacteria > Rickettsiales > JAIXRX01 > JAIXRX01. Next base: position 11,274 of record JAIXRX010000175.1, on the reverse strand, counting down.
AACCGCGTGAACTTATCACGGGGGATTCAGAGCGTGTGATGGTGGATGCTTACGCCCGCTATCGTATCACCGACCCTGCCAAATTCTTTGTGTCGGTGCGCAATGAAGAAACCATGAACAGCCGCTTGAGCAATATTCTGGAGTCATCCTTGCGCCAAGAAATTGCGAGTGCGCGCCTTAAAACCGTATTGTCTGAAGACCGCGCCAAACTCATGAATAAAATTCGTGACGAAGTAAATGAACTTGTCAAAGGTAATGAAAAAGGCAAAGGTGGTTTCGGGATTGAAGTGGTAGATGTGCGCATTATGCGTACCGATTTACCACAAGAAAACAGCGAGGCTGTTTTTAATCGCATGCGCACCGAGCGTGAACGTGAAGCGCGTGAATTCCGCGCCCAAGGCCAAGAAGAAGCGCTTAAAATCCGCGCCGAAGCTGACCGCACCCGCACGGTGATGCTGGCAGAAGCCAAGCAAAAATCGGAAACATTGCGCGGTGAAGGCGATGGTTTGGCCGCAAAGATCTACAATGATGCGATGGGACGTGACCCTCAGTTCTTTGCTTTCTGGCGCTCGATGCAGGCTTACCGCGTGACCCTTGGCAATGAAGATACCAGCATGGTGCTTTCACCCGATAGCGGCTTTCTGGAATATCTGAAAAAAGCCCCGTAGGTTTTTCTTTTCTCATTCGTATAAACATCCAAAGGAGTTTTTATGATGATGCGTCGTTTGATATCTGCTGCTTGCGCGTTATTGCTGGTTGCTCAAGGCTCAGCTGCACAAGCTGCCGCTGTGCCGGAAACCTTTGCACCACTGGTTGAAAAACTCATGCCAGCAGTGGTCAACGTCTACACCACACAGAAAATCAAAACGAACCCTATGATGGGTTTTGGCATGCAAATGCCTAACGATCCACGCTTGGAGCCTTTCCGTCAATTCTTCGAGCAGTTTGGTGGCATGCAAGGCGGTATACCGGGGATGCCCATGGCCCCACAAGAGCGCGAAGTTCAATCGCTTGGCTCTGGTTTTATCATCGATCCATCAGGCTATGTCGTTACCAATAATCATGTGATTGCCGAAGCAGACGAAGTCTCGATCAAACTGCATGACGAAACCGAATTGAAAGCTGAGATTGTTGGTAGGGATGCCAAAACTGACCTTGCGCTACTCAAAGTCAAAAGCCCTAAACCACTTCCTTATGTGTCGTTTGGCAATTCCGACACCACTCGCGTGGGCGATTGGATTATTGTGATTGGTAATCCGTTTGGGCTTGGTGGTTCTGTCTCTGCGGGCATTATATCCGCGCGTTCACGCTCCATCAATGCAGGGCCCTTTGACGATTTCTTGCAAACCGACGCCGCCATTAACCGCGGCAATTCCGGTGGCCCCATGTTTAATATGAACGGCGAAGTGATTGGGATTAATACTGCCATTTTCTCGCCCACTGGCGGTAATATCGGGATTGGTTTTGCGGTACCAAGCGCACTCGCCCAACCCACCCTTGACCAACTCAAAAAATTTGGTCGCACGCATCGCGCATGGTTGGGCGTAAAAATCCAACCTGTCTCTGACGAAATTGCTCAATCACTGGGCATGAAAACCACCCGTGGTGCCATGGTGATGGAAGTCAGCCAGAAAAGCCCTGCCGCTAAAGCCGGCGTACAAACGGGGGATGTGATTTTGTCCTTTGATGGCAAGCCCGTGAATGAAATGCGTCACTTGCCGCGTGCTGTGGCCGACGCGGCCATTGGCAAAAAAGTGGCGCTTGATATTTGGCGCAATGGCAGTGCTAAAACCATCTCGCTCACGCTGACTGAAATGCCAGAGGATCAGTCTGAAACACCAATAAAGAAAGCAGCGAGTGATAAATCATCCCAATCAGATGCAGCGGATGAAGCCGTGTTGGGCATGCGCGTCACCACCCTCACCGAAGGGTTGCGCCAGCGTTTCCGTCTGGTGTCAAAGGCACAAGGCTTGTTGGTAGTGGACGTATTACAGGGCGGTGCCGCCAGCAAGCAGGGCTTCCGCAGCGGGGATATCATCACCAAAGTGCATAACACCACAGTGCGTACTGCAAGCGATATGGTAAAAGGCATGGATGAAGCGCGTGACGCAGGCCGTCCTCAAGCGCTCGTGCAAGTAGCGCGTGGCGAAGAGAATATTTTCATTACCCTCCCAACCAGCAAATAAAAACTATTGAATGAATAATTCAACGCGGCGGTTAATTGCTTCGCGCACACCATCTGCTGTCGGTTTCTTGGGGTCAGTCTCGCCAAAGGCAAAAATCTCAATGCGGTTCATGCCAATACCCGCACGCAATAAATACTGCTTCACCATCATGGCGCGTTGCTGAGAAAGCCCGTAATTATATTGCTCACCGCCCGAACGGTCCGTATGGCCATTCAGTACCAGCTGATAGGTTTCTCCTTCTGGCAGGGAGCGAATTTCTTCCACCACTTTGGCTAATACTTTTTTTGCTACTGCATTCATCCCTTGGTCGTTCCAGGCAAATGGCACCAAATAAAAACTCTGAGTCGTGTGGGCATTGGCGGCAGCATCCGCCTCCTGGTACTCGTCCTTGCGGCCCATCGCGGCTTCATACCCCTGCTTGCAACTTTCCACTAAATCATCGCGCCCAGTATCCTCCGTGGCATCCACCCAGCAATCAAATTGCAACTGCGCGCGGGCCAGCTGTTCGGTCGCGTCATTTGCCAAGGCCTGCTCCAGCTCGCCTTGCGCTTTTTTAAGCGCAGCAAAGGCGGCTTCTGGCACTTTCCAATCATTTACCTCTTCAGGCCCGGGGGCCGTGCCATAGGCCGCTTGAAGGCCTTTTTGCGCAAACACGCTGGCCGCCACCCAGTCATAATTATTGGCCTGCTCTTCGGACATCCGCAAATAGCCACTCGAGAGCGCCGCAAGAAACGCATCCCCCGTCGGGGCAGCATTTTTTAGTTCACGAATATCATGCCCCACGCATGCGCTGAGGGTCAGGCAAACGCCCGCTAGCAGGATTTTTTGTGAAAAAAGAATAGCTTGGATTTTCATACCCTTATCTATAGCGCCTTTTTCAAGCTTCGTCGAGGGGCTTGCACCCACCTCAAAAGCTGCTATAAGCCGCCACAATTCCTCCAAACCGTTCAAAAAATAAAGGAGCTTCCCATGGCACTCGAACGTACCCTCTCTATCTTGAAACCAGATGCTACCCAGCGCAACATCACCGGCCAAATCAACGCCGTATTGGAAAATGCTGGCTTCAAAATCGTGGCACAAAAACGCCTGCAATTAAGTGCTGCTCAAGCAGGTGCTTTCTATGCCGTGCACAAAGAACGCCCTTTCTACGGTGAATTGGTAGCTTTTATGACCTCTGGCCCAGTGGTGGTGCAAGTGCTTGAGCGTGACAACGCTGTCGCTGCTTACCGCGATGTTATGGGCGCGACCAACCCAGCAAACGCTGCTGAAGGCACTATCCGCAAAATGTTTGCAGAATCCATCGAGCGTAACTCGGTGCATGGTTCAGACTCTTTGGAAAACGCAGCGAATGAAATTGCGTTCTTCTTCAGCGGTCTTGAAATCGTTGCGTAAGGCTTTGTCACTCCTGCGCAGGCAGGAGTGACAAATTTAAAAAAGGCGTTGGGAATTTCCCAACGCCTTTTTGTTTACTTACTCTTCGATTGCGGGCTAACATTCAATCTAGTTTATTGGCATCTGTTAAGAAAAAGGAGTTCTAGACAATGAAACATAAAGTATTATCGATTCTTTTTCTGCCCCTTCTCACAGCCTGTCCTGAAGAAACTAAATCTCTAGAATCTGCTCAAGTTCCATGTTTTGATATTATTCTAACAGGTGCTAATACACCTCCCCCCTCGCCTATTTTATTAAACAAATGCACCGGTGAAACTTGGATGGTTTTACACTCTGATGTTAACTTAGGAGATAAAGAAAAAGGGCGCAGCTATAGCTGGTATAAAATGGAAAGATATGCTGTAGAAAATGTGGCGGCTAAATAACAAACACCACTAGTAATATACAAAAACTACTGCGCCAGCACCTTGAGCTTGCCTTTGGCAAAGGTCACGGTCAGTTGCTCCATCGGTGCAGCTTGGTCGGGCGCGGTAATAAGCGCACCTTCCGCATTCGTCACCATTGCAAACCCGCGCTTGAGCACATTTTCATAGCTCATGCTTTCAAGCAGTGGCGCCAGCCGCTCCAGCTTTTGTTGGGCGCGTTCCCATTGGCGGTGCATGCCTTGCTGCAAGCGCTCGATACGTTCGCCTAACCGCTCATATTTGCGCGCCACTTCCTGCATCAGCGCTTGCGGGCGCAAGCCAGCGCTTGCCAGCCCCAGCGCATGCGCGCGGCGTTCATACAGCCGTGGCAGCGAAAGCAACAAACGCTCCCCCACATCGTCCAACCGCTGGGTTGGCAGATCAAACAAATTCCCAAGCGCAGGCAAGCCACGCTGCAAGCCTTGCACACGCTCGCGCTGGCGCTCCAAATTGCGCCACAACGTTTCACGCAGGCGCAAGCCATGCTGGTCAATCGCCATGCGCCATTCTTCGCGCACCGGCACGGCCATCTCTGCCGCCGCGGTAGGCGTGGGGGCGCGTTTGTCGGAGGCAAAATCAATCAGCGTCGTATCCGTTTCATGCCCCACGGCCGAAATCAGCGGAATGGCACTGGCCGCCGCCGCGCGCACCACTGCTTCCTCATTAAACGCCCATAAATCCTCAATCGAGCCGCCGCCCCGCGCCACAATAATCACGTCTGGGCGCGTCACTGCGCCACCCTCGGGCAAGCTGTTCAGCCCTTTAATCGCTGCCGCAATTTGCGCCGCTGCACTCTCGCCCTGCACCGCCACTGACCACAGCACCACTTCCACCGGCCAACGGTCCGCCAATCGGTGCAAAATATCCCGTATCACTGCGCCGGTCGGCGAGGTCACAATCCCAATGCAGCGCGGCAGAAACGGAATCGGTTTTTTGCGTGCAGCGTCAAACAACCCTTCCGCTGCCAGCGCTTTTTTGCGCGCTTCCAGCATCGCCATCAACGCGCCCACACCCGCAGGCTCAATGCTGTTCACCACCATTTGGTAGTTGGAACGCGCAGGGTACGTCGTCACCTTCCCCGTGCACACCACCTCCATGCCCTCTTCGAGGCGAAACGGCAGGCGCGCCATCGTGCCTTTCCAGCACACCGCGTCCATCACTGCTTGGTCGTCCTTAATCTTGAAATAAGCATGGCCAGAGCTGTGCGGCCCACGATAGCCCGACACTTCACCGCGCACCCGCACATAGCCAAAATTATCTTCCACCGCGCGTTTAATCGCGCCCGAAATCTCGCTCACACTATAGGTGAACTGATTATGGGTGCTTTCAGGGCTATCGGGAAATTCAGGGGTACTTGCCATTCTTTGGTGATAACGTTAGAAGCATGGCTAATCAAGCAAACTCTAATCGACAGCAGTAAATCTATGAACATTCTTATCATCGGCAGCGGCGGGCGCGAACATGCGCTGGCGTGGAAAATCAAACAATCCCCTCTGGTGGAAAAACTTTATTGCAGCCCCGCTAATGCAGGCATTGCGCAAGTGGCAGAGGTGGTCGAGCTTAAAGACCACGCCGCTATTGTGAATTTTGCGAAAGCAGCAAACATTGCGCTGGTGGTGATTGGCCCAGAAGTGCCGTTGGTCGAAGGTTTGGCGGATAAATTACGCGCCGAGAACATCCCCACTTTTGGCCCCTCTGCCAATGCCGCACAGCTTGAAGGCTCCAAAGGTTTTACGAAGGATTTGTGCAAAGAATTCAACATCCCCACTGCCGCCTATGCACGATTTGACGCGCTGGAGCCCGCGCTGGCTTATGCCGCAAAACACCCTCTGCCCGTGGTGCTGAAAGCCGACGGACTGGCCGCTGGCAAAGGCGTGATGATTCCGACGACGCACGAAGAAGCAGCCGAAAACCTGCGTGAGATTTTTGGTGGGAAATTTGGTGCCGCAGGCGCCAGCGTGGTGATTGAAGAATTTATGGAAGGCGAAGAGCTGAGCTTTTTTGCCCTTGCGGATGGCGAGCATGCGCTGGCATTCGGCGCCGCCCAAGACCACAAGCGCGTGGGCGAAGGCGACACGGGCCCCAACACCGGCGGCATGGGCACTTACGCACTCGACGAACTCCTGCCGCAAGCGCTCGAAGACACCATCATGCAAAGCATCATCGCGCCCACCATGGCGGGGATGAAAGCACGCGGCATGCCGTTTCAAGGCGTGTTGTTTGCAGGGTTGATGCTGACCAAAGACGGGCCAAAATTGATTGAATATAATGCTAGATTCGGCGACCCAGAAACCCAAAGCCTGATGCTGCGTTTGGAGTCGGACGTGGTGCCGTATTTGCTTGCGTCCGCCAATGGAACACTGGCGTCTATGCCGAAACCCACCATTGCAAAAGACGCGGTGATTTGTGTGGTCATGGCCGCCAATGGCTACCCTGATGCATATGAGAAAAACACCGTGATTCGCGGCTTAGAAAAAGCAGCTACCCTGCCAGACGTGCAAATTTTTCATGCAGGCACCGCAGAAAAAAATGGTGAGATTTTAGCCATAGGCGGGCGTGCGCTCAATGTCTGCGCGCGCGCCAAAACCCTCAAAGAAGCACAAGGCAAAGCCTATGCCGCGATAGATACCATCGACTGGCCACAAGGCTTTTGCCGCCGCGATATTGGCTGGCGTAGGGCATAAAAAAAGACGGAGAAACTTTCTCTCCGCCTTTTTAACAGCATAATTATTTCTTTTTATGCTCTTCAAATGCATCTGCGATTTTCTGATATTCCGCTTCATAATCTTCCGCAGGAACAGCATAAACCAAATGGCACTTAATTGCCCAAATGGAAACACCTTTGTCTATCACCTCCCAGAACTGCTCTGGGCTACAAAGCGGATGATTGAGAATTGCTAATTGCTCATCTCTCCATTCTTCGCTTTGAAGAAAAGCTGCTGCCACTTTGGGTGCCTTATTATTCCGGAAAACAAGAGCAACCGCCATGGCATCAACACCAATGGTATGGATACTCCACCCCACGACAATGTAGGGGGCAACCTCTTCACCCATTTGCTGAATCTGAGCAATGGATTCCGAGAAATCCCACACTCCTTTACCCTCAGAGTCTTTGGCTTGCGAAATGTACTCAAGCACCTTGAGCGCATCAATAAATTTACCGATCATTTTATTATAGCAGCGCGCATTTCAGCGAACCGCGATTTAATTTATAATTCTGTTAAAATACCCACGGATTCTAACAGAACCCACGCCGATTCATGTGAAGATTTGATGACAATTAGAAGGAAATCTACACCACGCCCGGTAGCGCCAGCGGCATGATGACAGGCAAAAAACCATCATTAAACAAGAAATGCTGCACCAAACTATAGACTAAGAGAGTGCAAGCCGCCGCAATAAATAACATGCTGATATAATTAAGTGGGTGCGCTTCGGGCGCTTGGCCAATCGAGCGCATAAACCATTCCCATGCGGCGTTCCACAACCCCACATAAAACACCGCCGCACACCACCACATGCTTACGGCCCAGCGCAAACTTTCAGGGCGCAACCGTGCCACATCCATCCCTAGGTTAGCGGCATAAGCATATTGTATCAGCACATAGCATGCCACTGCCGCCAACACCAATCGCAGCACGCGCATCCATGCGGGCCATGAGGGTCTCACTACCCAAATCAGCACTGGCACTACCAGCAAATAACATACCACCCACTGGTTCATTTCTTATCTTCTTCCATCATATATTTTTTCATGAGCGGTAATTGGCTTAAGGTAAACAAAATCGTCAAGCCCAGATAGCCAAACACCCGCACCTTCACCCACACCTCTTCTGGTTGAGTGCGCCACACATATTCATTTAAACTAGCAAGACACAGAAAAAAAACCACCCATCGCCATGTCAGCTTCTGCCATCCCTCAGTTTTGAGTGGCACGGCATGCCCAAGCACCTTCTGAAGTGGTGATTTCTTGAACATTTCTCCCCCCGCCAGCAAACTTGCCAGCAATACATAGACCAAGGTGGGCTTCATTTTAATAAACTGATCGTCCTGCAAATAGAGCGTCAACGACCCCATTACCCCCACCAGCGCGGCAGTAATCAGCAACATGGTCGGCACACGGCGGTTTTTGACATAGACCAAGGCAGCCGTGCCCAAGGTTGCCACCATCACGGCAGCCGTGGCAGGCATTAAGCCTTTCCATTGATACACGCCAAAAAACACCAATAAGGGCAATAATTCTACCCATGCAGGCAACTTGGCGGCAGGGGGATTTATACCCCCCTCGTCTTTTTCGTTGTTTTTTTGCATCAAACCCTCTTAAATCGGCCACATTAAAATGTTTCACGTGAAACATTTACCAAATTCTAACCGTTTAGCGATATAAACCTATGATATACACGCTAATCGGGTTTGATGTCTAAAACACTGGGGGAACACATGTCCAATAACAAAAGCATTGAAGCAAATGTGATGATTGTTGACGATGAGGAAGCTATCCTCACGCTATTGCGCTATAATCTTGAAAAAGAAGGTTTTAATGTGATTTCAACCGGTGATGGCCAAGAAGCCCTCACACTAGTAAAAGAACAACGCCCCGACATTATTGTTTTGGATTGGATGTTACCTGGCCTTAGCGGTATTGAAGTATGCGAGCGCTTGCGCGGCAATAACGAAACCAAAGGTATTCCGATTATCATGCTTTCGGCGCGTGGCGAAGAAGGCGACCGTATTCGCGGCCTTGACGCCGGTGCAGATGATTACATGGTGAAGCCTTTTTCTCCGAACGAATTGGCCGCGCGTATCCGCGCCGTGTTCCGCCGCTTCCGCCCTGCGTTAGTTGAAAAAACCTTGGAATATGGCGAGTTGAAATTGGATTTAGCCGCCCACAAAGTGTCTCGCGCAGGCCATGATGTGCATTTGAGCCCAACTGAGTTTGGCTTGCTGCAATATCTGATGGAACATCCCGGCCGCGTTTTCTCGCGTGAGCAGTTGCTGGATGCGGTTTGGGGCCATGATATTTATGTAGAACTACGCACCGTGGACGTGCACATCCGCCGCCTACGCAAAGGCTTGGATCCAGAAGGAAAATTCCCTGAAATTATCCGCACCGTTCGCTCCGCTGGCTATGCGCTGGAAGCGAATGAAAGCGCTGATTTCAGCGAGTAGGAATATAGCGTTTTCCTCCGCGAAAGTTTGCTAACTTTCGCATGAGGAGAGCTCAAGGCTGGGTCGCGCTACTGCGCTCCAAAACCGAGGACAGGAGTCCGAGCGAGCCTTTAGCTAAGCGCCATGTGAACGACAGCATGTCGTGATAGCGGGCGCAAATGCAAAAATTGTTTCACGTGAAACATTCTGAATATAGAATATAAAAAGCGGGGGAAATTTTCCTCCGCTTTTTTCATTTTCTCCACTACCAGCATGTACCAACTTGTATAAAATATGTCAGGGATACGAGCGCAGGAAGCGCGAGTCAGCCTTGAGCAAAGTCTCATGTGAGCGACAGAATGTCGCGCAGCGGTGACAAATGCAATAGCTCTAAAAAAACCCTCGCCTCTTTCGAGTGCGAGGGTTTTTTATAACCACTCCTGTTACCCTTGCCGTATCTTCGGCCTTTTAACATTTTCCTCCGCGAAAGTTTACTAACTTTCGCATGAGGATGGCTCAAGGCTGATTCGCACTTCTGCGCTCAGCCACTATTCCAAAGGCATTTCGAGGGCGGTCATCACTTCGCGCCACTCGCCTTTAGAAAGGCCACTTTGCTCTTGGGTGATTTTCTCACCCGCCAGCATTTTCTTCAACACCACCATCGCGGGGGCTGAGAAACTCACGGCACCGAGACGATAGCGCATAAACGCTTCATACGTAATCGGCACCCATTTTTTGACTAAATCCAACATCGCTTCGGCATACACACGAATCTCATATTGTGCATGGCTGTCGGCACGCAGGCTAAGGAAATGCAGCAAATTATGCAAATCCACTTTCCAATACCACTGCGTGTAAAAATTCACCGGCAAATTCATGCGTGCGAGTTCACGCGCCAAACCTTTGCGGTTTTCATCCAACACATTGCCTGCGGCATCCATATTCAACATCTGCTCATAATGCTCGTACGCTTGCGCCGAATCATTTTTCAGCCATTCCAGCACTTGTGCGGCTTCTGCGCCTTCGAGCACGTCCCCACGGCCTTGATGGTTTTGCTTGGATTGCGCGGCCAGATGCTCCATTTTCGGCACATAAAATTCTTTGTCCAAAATCGAATAACGCGCCGAATATTCGTTCACATTCGCAGTGCGATGGCGGATCCATTGGCGCGCCACAAACATGGGCAATTTAATATGGAATTTAATCTCGCACATTTCGAGCGGCGTGGTGTGACGATGACGCACAAGGTAGTTAATCAACCCCGCATCTTCATTCACCTTTTTGGTGCCTTTACCATAAGAAACACGCGCCGCTTGCACAATCGCGCTATCCGTTCCCATATAATCAATCACGCGCACAAAGCCGTGGTCAAGCACGGGAATCGCTTCATACAGCACTTCTTCCAGTGCGGGCGCAACCTCGCGGCGGGTGGGGGTTTGCTCGCTGCGAACCGCGTCAATTTCAGCACGTTGAAGGTCAGAAACAGCCATGAATCACCTCTAAAAATAAATTTGATAAAATATGTGTTAGCGTCCCTTTTAATTTGACGCAAACTATATTAATCTTTGTCAGATTCTATAATAGAAAAAATCCATCCCACTCCAAGGTAATATCCGTGAAAGCCAAACCTGAACTTGTTGCTCATTACAAGCACCCGCGCGAATTTTATACAGATATGATTTGGACATTTTTAGGTGGCATTATTTTATTTACCAAAGCGATTGTAAGTTTCAAAACAACAGCAAGTAGTGCCTTGGTTATTGTTACCTTATTCTTACTCGTTTTAGGTGCTCTGATGACTGCATATGCCTTAAAGAAAGCGCATGAGCTATGGTTTAAATGCGACAAAGATATTCTTTTTTTTCCAACACATATTCAATTGCCTTTAGGAGTTGCTGGAAAAGATGCCTTTTTCCCTGCAAGCCTTACGTGGGATCGAATTTCTAATGCGACTTCTGAACAATCAATGGAAGAATTAAAACCATATATTATTTTTGATTATATCATGGATGGTGTAAAACAACGTTTGGGCGTTGAAGTGCATCATTATGATATGCCTGCAAACGACATATTGGCGAAAATGA
>JAIXRX010000092.1 GCA_027485005.1 Alphaproteobacteria bacterium | reverse complement strand
AGCGCGAGCAAGGCTTCCTGAAGTTTACGCATCATGGTGCGGTCAGAGGTGAGAAACACGTTTTTCGCTACTTGCTGTGTAATGGTGCTACCGCCTTGCTTCACATGGCCGGCGCGCAAATTCACCACCATCGCGCGTAGAATGCCCAACACATCGATGCCGAAATGTTCAAAAAATCGGCGATCCTCGGTGGCCATCGCGGCATTTACCATGGCTTTTGGCAGGTCTTTATATTCCACATACTCCCCCACCACATCGCCAAAGCTGCCAATCGGCTCGCCGTCTTCGCTGACAATTTGAATGCTGGTTTTACGATCAAACTGATGCAATTTAGAAATATCGGGCAACGTAAAGAAAAACGGTGTCACGGCCAGCATCGACAAAATCAGCATCGTGAACATGAACGAGCCCAAGCGCACCCAGAACTTCCAGCGTGGAATTTTTGGAATCGGGCTGTGGCTCTTATTACGCGCGGTCAACACGGGCTTTCCCGACCGTTCGTCCGACGCGGGGCGACGGCGCACAGGTTCCACCGTTTTTCGCGGTCTAGAAGAAAAGCTCGGTTCTTTCTTGCGTGTCATGCGCCTGTGGAGTAGTAGGTGTGGCAAAATGGGATTCGACCCGAGCATTAGACCATTTTGTTCATAACCGAAAGGCCTTTATCTATGTTGTCCCCCACTGAATACGAAACCGTGGCACAAAATACGCTGGCTTTCCTAAATGACACGCTTGAAGCTGCCGATAAACTAGGCGTGCTTGAGCTGGATATGGACGCCGATGCCCTGCGCATTGAGCACCAGAACGGCAAAGTGTGGATTGTTAGCAAACATCGCCTGACCCAACAAATCTGGCTGGCGTCTCCACTGCAAGGTGGTTTGCATTTTGAATGGAACGCCACCAATCAACAATGGGTGCTTTCTTCCAACAAAACACTCGCCACCACCTTGGAAGAAGACCTCTGTCCTTTATTGTCTGACCTGTTCTCCCTTGCGGCTTAACCGCGCATGGAACATCGCACCAACCCTATGCTAAAAGACACCAACGCGCCGAAAGCGCGTTTGAACTATTTGCAGTTTTTGCGTGGCTACTTGCGCCCTTACCGCTTGCAATTAGTTATGGCATTGTTTGCCATTTCCTTTACCTCGGTTTCGGTTTTAGGGCTTGGGGGCGCGCTGCGATATTTGGTGGATGAAGGTTTGGGCAAAGGCAATCCGCATTTGCTTAATAATGCCTTTGGTTTGCTGATGGGCGTGACGGTGCTGTTAGCACTCGCCTCCTATTCCCGCTTTTATTTAGTGTCATGGATTGGCGAGCGCGTGGTGGCGGATATTCGTCGTCATGTGTTTCATCACATCACGCATCTGGATATTGCCTTTTTTGAAACTAACCGCACGGGCGACACGCTTTCTCGCCTGACCACCGACACCACCTTGTTGCAAACCGTAGTGGGCTCTGCCGTGGGTGTGGCCATCCGCAATAGCTTTTTATTATTAGGTGGCGCCACCTTGCTGCTTATCACCAGCTATAAACTCACAGGCTTTGTGTTTTTGGTGATTCCCTTCGTAATTGTGCCCATCATCATCCTCGGCCGCCGCGTGCGCCAATATTCGCGCGACACGCAACAAAAAGTGGCTGACCTTTCTGCCCAAGCAGAAGAAACACTCAGCGGCATTCGCACCATCCATGCACTCGCACTGGCGGACTATGAAAACAACCGCTTTGGTCAAGCCGTGCAAAGCGTGCAAGACGCCGCACTCAACCGCATTCGCTGGCGTGCCTTCCTCACAGCGCTTGTTATCATGCTCGTGTTTGGTGCCGTGGTCGGCGTGTTGTGGGTGGGTGGACATGACGTGCTGGAAGGTCGCATGTCCGCAGGGCAGCTTTCTTCTTTCGTGTTTTATGCCGTGCTGGTGGCGTCTTCCACCGGTGCGATTAGTGAAATTATTGGCGATTTACAACGTGCCGCAGGCGCGTGTGAGCGTTTGATGGAATTGCTGCAAACCCCACGCAGCATTACCGCTCCTGCGCAGCCGACCGCTTTGCCGCAACCATTGCGCGGCGAGATTGTGTTTGAGAATGTGACCTTCAACTACCCTGCCCGCCCCGACATGGCCGCACTGAAAAATTTCTCGCTGCATATTCAAGCAGGGGAAACCGTGGCACTGGTTGGCCCGTCTGGCGCAGGAAAATCCACCGTGTTGCAACTACTCTTGCGCTTTTATGACCCACAAGAGGGCGCTATTTATCTCGACGGGATTAATATCAAAGATTTTGACCCGCAGGTGCTGCGCACCGCCATGGGCCTCGTGCCGCAAGATCCTGTGATTTTCTCGACCAATGCATGGGACAACATCCGCTTAGGGCATATCACCGCGTCCACCGCTGAAATTCTGAATGCCGCCCATGCGGCTGCCGCGCAGGAATTTTTGGAAGAACTGCCCAACGGGCTCGATACCTATTTAGGTGAAAAAGGGGTGCGGCTTTCGGGCGGGCAGAAACAACGCATTGCCATTGCGCGCGCCGTGGTGCGTAACCCACGCGTGCTGCTGCTGGACGAAGCGACCAGTGCGCTGGATTCGGAAAATGAAACACGGGTACAAGCCGCCATGGAACAGCTCATGCAAAACCGCACCAGCATCGTCATCGCACATCGACTTTCTACGGTGCTAAATGCGCATCGCATTGTAGTGCTGGAAGATGGTAAAGTAGAATCGATTGGTACGCATCAGGCGCTGCTTTCACAGAGCCCGCTTTATGCACGTCTTGCCCATCTACAATTTGGTGTGATGGCTTAATCAGATATCCGAAAAAAAAGACAAAAAAATAAGCATAGGAGGCCGAACCCTATGCTTATTCTTTTACTTTTTCCACGCCTTATTCTTTGACGTGAAATAAAGCGATTTGATAATGCCCCAACAGTGGTACCGCTGGATCGTAGCCTTCTTTCAGAGCTACGAGCATTATCCCAGCCCGCCTTTGAGCTGGAATAACCCGTATGTCGTGGTAGTCACTAATGACCCACGCAAGGGTTTTAAATCCCGCCTGTTTTAAAGTGGGTAGTGACTTTTGGTCTGCCACCGCAACGTACCGTGGCCTTCCCCCGCCTAGTATTGGGTCACCCGGAATCTTAAAATTAACCCACTTTAATTTGTACAGATCGACAATGATATCGTCTGTAGCAATTTGAGCCGCCGTGGTAACTGCAGGGCTCAGGAGCTGCCCGTCAATTACCTTAAACTCAAGCTCATCAGGCACTTGTGCCTTAGTGAACTTCAGTTCACGCCTTACTAGGTTTGCCATCCCTAGTATGTTTTTGGTCAAGCTCCCTGTAAAAGCCTTGAGGCTGTCAGGGATGACTTGACCTCCGCCAGTGGTGTCCGGCTTGGTGCCGGAACCGTTCCCATTTCCGTTCCCATTGTCTGGGCAGTTTGCCCCGACACATGGCTTCACAGGATCCACCGGAGTGGGGTCGTCCTTTTTGCAGGACACGAGGGCCATCAGGATGATGACCCAAAATACAATCATCTGTCTCATTTTGTTTGTGGGCTCACGCCCGGTTTAAAAATTAAAAAAACTATTTAAATGCCCTCCACTTTGGCTTGCACCGCTGCTTTGGAATTTGCTTCTTAAATAACATGCACCTCATCGGCTCTTTTAATCTATCAGTGCATGGACTGTGGCGCTGCCAGCCTTTAATTAATAAAGAAGGCATAAACCACAGAATGAAGTTCAAGCAATCTAACCTATTTTTTTGCCGTTTTGTGTTAAGGTTTTGTTACAATTGCGTGACGGCTTTAACCACTCATTAATCTTTGGATTTTTTTGGTTTTTTTGAAAATTAGATGACGATTAGATGACGGCTTTTGCATTTGCTTCCGCTCGCTTCTACTGAAGCTTGCATGAAGCTAGCTCAGGGCTGTTACGGCCTACTGGCCTTATGCATTTATCTCCGTTCGGCTCTTCCTGAACCTAACATGAGATGAGCTGAAGGCTCGCAAGCGCTACTGCGCTTGAGTATTTGCTTCCGCTCAAAGCTACTGCAGCTCAAATGAAACCAGCTCAAGGCTGGCTCAGCTACCTAACCTCGGATCACTCGTCATACTTCGCTCTTCATCCCATCACATAGCTTGCCAAACCACACCCCCACTGCTATAGCAGCGCCATTAAATCACTCTATATATCAAGGAATCACTCATGAAAATTGACGGCAGCGCCATCCGTCCCGGTATGGTTTTAGAAATGGATAAACGCCTGTGGCTTGTCACTCGTATTCAAATCGGTACACCAGGCAATTTACGCTCTTTTAACCAAGTGGATATGAAAGACATTCAGTCTGGCAATAAAAGTAACAAACGCTTTGCGTCGAATGAATCAGTCGAGCGCGTGCGCTTGGATGAACAAACCTACCAATTTCTCTATGCGGAAGGCGAGCTTTTGACCTTTATGGATCAAACCAGCTACGAACAAATTCAACTACCAAAAGAGTTGTTGGGTGATAGTTTGCCTTTCTTGCAAGACGGTATGGAAGTTAGCATTCAACTGTATGAAGAAAAACCTCTTTCAGTAACATTACCAGAAAAAGTAACGCTGGAAATTGCTGAAACTGAACCCACAGTGAAAGGCCAAACTGCAAGTTCTTCTTACAAACCGGCCACCCTTTCCAATGGCGTTCGCACGCTGGTGCCCCCTTTCATCGAAGCTGGCACTAAAATTGTAGTGATGACGGCAGACGCTTCATACGTTGAACGCGCAAAGGCTTCTTAGTTTTATGTCGATTGCTCGCTCCCCGATTATTACTGTCATGACCAAAGCGGCTCGCCGCGCAGCACGTGGCCTTATCCACGATTTTCGTGAAGTTGAACAGCTTCAAGTGTCTGTGAAAGGCACGAATGATTTCGTGTCAGAAGCAGATCTGCGTGCCGAAAAAGTTATTAAAGAAGAATTGATGCATGCTCGCCCTAAATTTGGCTATTTGATGGAAGAATCAGGCGAAATGCAAGGTGAAGAAAATGAGTATCGCTGGGTAGTAGACCCGATTGATGGCACCAACAATTTTCTGCACGCCATCCCGTATTTTTGCATCTCTATTGCACAAGAAAAGCGTAAGTATGATGGTACATGGGAAGTGGTCGCCGGCCTGATTTATGATCCGATTCACGACGATTTGTTTGCGTGTGAACGCGGCAATGGCGCCTTCCACAATGACCGTCGTATGGCCGTTTCCAAACGCTCTGACATTCAAAACTCTCTGTTCGTTACCGCTGCCGCCCGCTATGGGCGCGACGGTAACGCCGAAGCGCTGCGCCTTCATAATCGCGTAGCCGAACGCACCCTTGGGGTTCGTACCATGGGCGCGACTGCGCTGGACCTCGCTTATGTGGCCGCGGGACGCTTTGATGGTGCATGGTACAAATCCTTCCGCCACTGGGACATTGCCGCAGGTATTCTAATGGTAAAAGAGGCTGGCGGAGTGGTTACTCAAATCGGTGGCGACAGCAATTTAGATGCAGCGCGGTCACTTGTGGCAGCAAATGAAAGAATTCATCAAAACCTTGATGCACTTTTGCGAGAAAATTGCTAGAACATCTCCATATAATAATACTGGGGAAGGTTTTTGCCATGGAATTTACACGCCAATCGACCACATCAAAACGCTTAAAACACTTGCGTTTCTGTGCTGTTGCAGGGGTTTCACTACTCGTTTCTTATCAATCAGCAAGCGCGCAAATTGTTGCACCTCCTCCGAGCGTAGAAGTTAATCTTCAAGCGCTTGAAAAATTGCGTGGCACCTCACCTGCGCCGCAAAATAACGTACCTAGCTACAGCAGCCCATCATCCACTAGTACGTCGTCTAGCAAAAATGCAGGCTCACTGGGCACTATTCGCCTTGATTCAAATGGAAATACTTCGGCTCGTCAGCCTGTTAACAGCAATCGCCAAGAAATTAACACCCCAAGCAACGCACCATCTGGCGGCTTACTACTTCGTCCACTGGGTTCAGAAGAAGATATTATCGGCACAAGCGGTAGCAAGAAATCTTATAAAAAAACGAATCCTAAACCCAAAAAACGTAAAGTCAGTGCACCAAAAGCTGCTGTGTCTGCTGCTCCTCTAGCTACGCCTATTGTAGCACCAGAGCCAATCGTCGCACCTCAACGACCAGAACCTGTAGTGCCAGCGCCAGACATGCCGTCTTTGCCAGCTGTACCAGAGCCAGTGCCAGCAGCGCCTGTCGCCGTGGAACCAGCACCATTGCCACCGGCCGCCCCTGTGGCTGAGATGCCTGCTTTGCCAGACCCAGTGAGCATGCCACCTGCGCCATTGCCACCAATGGGAGAAGTGCCCGCACCAAACCAGCCGATCGCCGCCCCTGTGGATAGCGGCTTACCACCTATGCCGCCAGTGGGCGACATGCCACCTGCGCCTCCATCAGACGGCACAGGCATCACACCAGCACTAGACCCTATGACTGGCATGCCGATCACAGACGTGCCAGCTGTTGATCCCACCACAGGCGCACCGATTGACCCGATGGCCGCACCTTCTGCACCACCGATGGAAGGTGAGATGCCAGTTGCAGAAGCGCCAGCACCGGTGAGCGACGAAGTGGCTCCGCCACCGCCACCAATGGTCGCAGAAACAAGTTTCCTCGATGATATCTTGGATAGTATTGCCGACATTTGGAACAGCATCATGGAAACCATTCAGGGATGGCTTGGCAATGAACCTGCCAAACCGCTCGCCCCCGCTGCGGCCGGTCCCGATGATATGCCAGCCCCTCCTGGGCCAGATGACATGCCTCCTCCTGCACCAATGGATGGTATGCCATCGCCGATGGAGGCTCCAGCTGACGGCATTCCGCCTCTCACAGAATTAGGCCCAGATGGTCAGCCACTTCCTTTGCCACCAGCAGCAATGGATGCGGGGGCATCTCTTCCACCCATGGAAGGCATGCCGACGGATCAAGCACCTGCCTTACCAGCTAGCCCAGAACTTTTACCCCCACCGACTGAGGCAAAAACTGAGAACAGTGTAGCCTTGCCAGTGCCAGCACTGAAGCCAAGTAATGCTCCATCTCAGCCGTCAGAAGTGCCAGCTACCAACCTCAAAACCCAAGCGATTAAAGCCGAACCCAAAACGGTGAAGGTTGATAATAAAACGCAAAAAAGCGTGCCTGTGCCTGAAGTAGGGAATGCTGAGCTACCGCCCATTGGCGCAATGCCAGAGCTCCCAGCCTTGCCAGAATCAGTGCCAGATAAAGCTGCGAATGCCATTCCAGAGTTGCCGCCGCTGCCTGCGATTGCCGCTCCTGCCACGGGTGCCGCTCCTGCTTTGTCCGAACAACTTGACGTAGTGGAACAAAAATCAAGTACTGACAATATCAGTGGTAATGCTGCCGCAAAAATCTCTTTTGCTGCCGACGAAAAGCAAGTGCCAGCCACCGCGCAAGCACAGCTACAATCGATTGCTGAAACTTTGAAAAAAGACACCACCAAAAAAGTACGTCTTGTTGCACATGCGTCAGGCAATAAAGACCAAGCGCCCGCGGCCCGACGCATTGCTTTGGCGCGTGCTTTGGCCACCCGCGCTGCCTTCATTGACCTTGGCGTTGAAAACTACCGTATCGACGTGCAAGCCAAAGGCAATGAAACCAGCAACGCCGACCGCGTGGATGTGTTTGTCGAATAGCTCAACACGTTAAAAATGTAAAAAAACCTCCCCCTCAAAAGGGAGGTTTTTT
>JAIXRX010000216.1 GCA_027485005.1 Alphaproteobacteria bacterium | reverse complement strand
TGCTGGTGTATGGCATCCCTAATTTCAAACTCGACAAATCGATTGTCGCGCGGCGCGAGGCTTTGCTGCGTGAAGCAGGCATTGAATTTACGCTCAATTGCGCGGTTGGTAGCGATATTTCCTTTGAACAATTACGCAAAAAACATGATGCGGTGTTGATTGCCACGGGCGTTTACAAAGGCCGTGGCTTGGACTTTGAACATAAAACATACGCTAATTTGCTCCCTGCCCTTGACTATCTCATCACCAGCAACCGCACGGGACTGGGCGACGATGTGCCCGAATTTATCACCGGTAAATTAAGCGCCGCTGACAAAAAAGTGGTGGTCATTGGCGGCGGCGACACCGCGATGGACTGCGTGCGCACCGCGATTCGTCAAGGTGCAACCTCGGTCACCTGCCTCTATCGTCGTGACAAGGAAAATATGCCCGGCTCTGCGCGTGAAGTGAAAAATGCGGAAGAAGAAGGCGTGGTTTTCCGTTGGCTCTCAGCCCCTGTGGGCTTTGAGGGAGATACAAAAATTTCTGCCGTTAAAGTGGTGCAAATGGCGTTGGGCAAGGCGGATGCGTCGGGCCGTGCAGCGCCTGAAGCCGTGGCAGGTTCCGAATTTTTTGTGGAAGCCGACATGGTCATCACCGCGCTGGGCTTTGAGCCGGAAGAAATCCCGACCTACTTCAATGCGCCCGAATTGGCTGTTTCCCGCTGGGGCACGGTGAAGGTGAATGCCAATATGCAAACGAATCTGGACGGCGTGTTTGCGGCAGGTGACATTGCACGCGGCGCGTCCCTTGTGGTGTGGGCGATCCGTGATGGACATGACGCCGCCGCCGCCATTCATGATTATTTACAACAAAAAAATAATACGCAAGGAGTCGCCAATGTCGCATAATTTGTGGCCTAGCGAATGGGCAGACCGCGCCGAGAAACTCGCGCAAACAGGCATGTATTCATTGACTGACGAGCATGACGCTTGCGGCGTTGGCTTGGTGACGGCGATCGATGGCGAACCACGCCGCGAGGTGGTAACGCTGGCGATTGAAGCGCTGAAAAATGTGTGGCACCGTGGTGCGGTGGATGCAGATGGCAAAACAGGCGACGGCGCAGGGATTCACTTGCATATTCCTCGTGCTTTTTTTGCTGACGAACTAGGCAAAAGCGGCGTAACCCTTGCGCCCGAAAGCCTGCTTGGGGTGGGCATGGTGTTTTTGCCCAAGAAAAAACTGAGCGCGCAAGACGAATGCCGCGCGATTATTGAAAGCGAAATTCAGAAATTTGGTCACCATATTTTAGGCTGGCGACAAGTGCCGATTGACGCCACCATTATTGGCGATATTGCGAATGATTCCCGCCCAGAAATTGAGCAGGTGTTGATTGGCTCTTCTAAAAAAATTGACCGACCGCGCTTTGAATTAGAGCTCTATCTCATCCGCCGCAATATCGAGCAACAAGCCCGCCAGCGTTCGATTTCCGATATCTATCTTTGCTCGCTTTCTTCGCGCAGCATTATTTATAAAGGCTTGTTCCGCGCTGAGCAGCTCACCGCTTTTTATCCCGATTTGCTGGATGAACGCTTTACGTCATCCTTCGCGATTTTCCATCAGCGTTTTTCGACGAATACCGCACCTGCATGGCACCTCGCACAGCCTTTCCGCTGCATTGCGCATAATGGTGAAATCAACACGCTGCGCAGCAATGTGAATTTCATGAAAAGCCATGAAGCGACCATGGATTGTGAGGCCTTTGCAAGCCATGAAGACACGGTCCGCCCTGTAGTGCAACCCAATGTTTCAGACACCGCCGCACTGGATAACGTAATGGAATTGCTGGTGCGCGCTGGCCACCCGATTCCACTGGCCAAACAAATTTTGGTGCCACCGGCGTGGAGCCACGCGTCGGACATGCCGCAAGCGCACAAAGACATGTTCGCCTGCCTCAACACCGTGTCTGAGCCGTGGGACGGGCCTGCCGCGATTGCTGGCACAGACGGCACATGGGTAATTGCGGGGATGGACCGCAACGGCCTGCGCCCTATGCGCTACGCTTTGACAGATGACGGTTTGTTGGTGATTGGTTCGGAAAGCGGCATGGTGCCGGTTGCGCCCGAGCGCGTGCTGGAAAAAGGCCGCCTTGGCCCCGGCGACACGATTGGCGTGAATCTGCGCGAAGGTAAATTATACCGCGACCAAGAACTAAAAGACACGCTTGCGAACGACCAACCTTACCATGAATGGGCGTCAAAAATTACGCAGCTTTCCTCTGCCGCGCCAGCGGAAAGCACCTTGCTGCCACGCTTGGACAGCGAGGCATTGCGCCAGCTTCACACAGCCGTTGGCATGACGTTTGAAGAGTTGGAATTGATTCTGCAACCGATGGCAGAAACCGGCAAAGAAGCGATTGGCTCGATGGGAGACGATACTACGCTAGCTATGCTTGCGCGCCGCCCACGCGGGTTCCACCATTTCTTCCGCCAGCAATTTTCGCAAGTCACCAACCCGCCGATAGACGCACTGCGCGAACACCGCACCATGAGCCTCAAAACCCGCTTCGGGAATGACGGCAACTTCCTTTCGCTGAACAATTCCTACCACAAAAGCGTGGTGCTGGAGACGCCCTATTTGCTCAGCTATGAGTTGGATAATCTGAAGGCGGATTTCTCGGATAAAGTGCGAAAAATTGACACATTGTTTGATGCTTCCGGCAATGACAATGCGCTGCGCCGCGGCTTGGACGCGCTGGTGCAAGCGGCAGAGAGCGCGGTGCGTGCAGGCAAACCTTATTTACTGCTAACGGACGAACATCGCAACGCACAACGCGCCGCGATTCCTATGATTCTGGCAGTGGCAGCGGTGAACACGCATTTAGTCTCCCTCAAACTGCGCAAACGCGCCTCCATTATTGTGCGCTCGGCGGAATGTTTTGACGTGCATCATTTTGCAGTGCTGATTGGTTGTGGTGCCACGGTGGTGAATGCGTATCTTGCGGAAGAAACCATTTTGCATCGCTATATGGCAGGGCTGCTCGGCAAAAACACCGCGCATGAAAGCCTGCTGAAATTCAAAGACGCAATGAGTGCAGGGCTGCTCAAAATCATGTCCAAAATCGGTATTTCCGTCGTCAGCTCCTATCGTAATGGCTGCAATTTTGAGGTGATTGGTTTGTCGCGCTCGCTGGCAAATGAATTCTTCCCTGGCATCCCTTCTCGTCTTTCGGGCTATGGTTTGCGCGGCATTGA
>JAIXRX010000064.1 GCA_027485005.1 Alphaproteobacteria bacterium | reverse complement strand
TGCCACACCCAATTCTTGAGCATAAATATGCAACATGGATGACGCCGCTATTTGTGGCAGTGATGATTATCGAGATTGCCGATTTGGTGTTTGCGGTGGATTCCGTGCCCGCGATTTTCGCGATTACGACGGATCCTTACATTGTCTACACCAGCAATATCTTTGCGATTATGGGCTTGCGTGCGTTATACTTTGCGCTGGACGCAGTGATTCACCGTTTTGCCTACCTGAAATACGCGTTGGCGGTGGTGCTAATGTTTATTGGTAGCAAAATTTTCATTGCCGATTTTATCCTCAAAGACAAATTCCCCATTTCACTTTCGATGGGAATAACCTTTGGCTTATTGGGCGCGGGCGTACTGTATTCGCTCTATAAAACCCGCACCAAAGTATCGTAAGAGAAAAGAAAAAAAGACTTAGGGAGATAGCGGGGGGCTCTGGTTAGGAGATGAAGGAAAACCCGCTACCTACCTAAGTCTGCCGAAAGAATCGGCAACATTGGGGAGTATGAACCAACCGCCATGCGCTGGTTAAGAAGTGCTTACGCGACTATTTCCAATCGGTTTGCCCCTTCACGCATGGCGAGGTTACATCCGGCTCTCATATGGGGGCGAAACGCCATGCCACAGGGCCGATAAGACTGATTAAACCATATAAAGGTTAAATTTCCGTTAGCAAAAATGAGATTTTTTGAGTTTTTGCATTTTCTTCCATTCGGTTTTCCTGAGCCTTCATATGAAGCAGCGCTGCTGGCTTGGACTCATGCCTTTGCTATTGCCCCTTTGCACTGGCGAAGTCAGCAGACTGAGCGAGGCTTTAGTGAATCCTCATGTTAAGCGAAGGAGCGCTTCACGGAGGAAAATGCATAAGGCTAGGAGGCGCGCAGCGGGGACAAACGCATGAAACAACTAAACTCCTGCCTTGCACCTGTGAGCCATTGCGCTATAACCCTATGCAATCAATTATTTAGCCCCCCAAATGAGACTGCGTTATGGCCACTGAAAACGACCTGATTCAAGAATTACAAGAAGATGCGCGTGCCGCCGCTGTTGGCGACTTTTGGCGTAAATACGGCAATGGGATTGTCGTGGCTTGCGTGCTGGTGGTGCTTGGCACCGCCGCTGGAGTTTACTGGCAGCACCGCACGGGTTCACTTGCACAAGAACAAACCAGCTTGTTCATGAATGCGGTAAGTAAAGCGGAACAAGGCGAATATAAAGAAGCAGCAACGGCTTTTGGACGTATTGCTCGCTTGGGTGGCCCGATTTATCCATTGGCAGTTTTACGCCAAGCCCATGCACTGCAAGAGCAAGGCGATGACCAAGGGGTGATCAATGCGCTGCAAGTGCTTGCCGAAGATGAAAAAGCCGATCTACTGATGCGTTCGGTGGCGTCACTCTGGATTATCCGTTTAGCGGATGCAGAAAAGCAACCTAAAGTGATGGAAAAATTAACGCAACTTTTGACACAGAAAGATAACCCACTTTGGGCATTGGGTGAAGAAAGCAAAGCCTTATGGTTGCTACAGCAGAAAAAAATTCCAGAGGCGCAAGCGTTGCTTAAATCCTTGGCTGATAAAGGCGAAACCCCAGCGAATATTGCTGAGCGCGCCCGCGCCATTCTGCGTCAGAGTGAGGCAAAATAATGCGCAGCATTTTACGCTATACTCTTTTATTATTTGTGCTGGGGCAATTAGCCGCGTGCGGCAGTGATACATTGAGCAGCATTGACGAAATGCTAGGCCGCAATCCCGACAAATATAAAGTGCGTGTGGGAAGTGATCGCCAGCCAGTGCTCAGTCAGGATAAAGAATTGCAAACCGATAGTACCATTGCTGAAGAAGCGGTGAATATACCGCTTCTGCCAGTGAATGCTGCTTGGCCGCAAGCGGGTGGTACGGCGTCGAATGTAGCGGGTAATCTTGCGCTCGCAACGGATATTCATTCGGTTGAATCTACGTCCGTGGGCAATGGCAATGATTTCCCAATGGGGCAGGTGCCTCCGCCAGTTCTTGGTGACGGTTTGTTATTTGCGATGGATGGCGATGGCGTTGTTTCCGCCCATGCCGCCTTGCAAGTGTCGGACGTTAAATGGCGGTCGGACGCAGTGGAACTTAATCGTGAAATTTTAGGTGGCGGTGTTGCCTATGTCCGTGGCCGCGTGATTGCTGTGAATGGTGCGGGCCGTGTGGTTGCATTGCATGGTAAAGCGGGCAATGAGCTCTGGCGTTTTGACGTGGGTGCACCGGTGCGCCAACCGCCGCGCGTGGCTGGAAATATTGCGTTTATTCAAACCGCGGATAACCAGCAATTTGCATTGTCGGTGATTAATGGTGAGTTATTATGGCGCCATCGTGGTGTGGCCGAAACAGCCAGTTTGCTGGCGCCTACCATGCCCGCATTGTCTGAAAATATGCTGATTGTCCCTTATCGTACAGGTGATTTACTTGCGTTAGATATTACGAAAGGCGATGAAATGTGGGGGTTGAGCCTTTCGCAAAGCCTTCGTCAGGGGCAGATTGGTGGCTTTAGCGGATTTGCTGGCAATCCAGTCGTCGACGGAAATGTGTTATATGTGGCCACGCAAGGTGGCTTACTCGCAGCACTTGAAACCCAACGCGGCGGCCGTATTTGGGACATTCCATTGGCCGCAGCAGACGGCCCTTGGGTAGCAGGAGATTATTTATTTGTACTCACTACTGACGATAAGTTGGTATGTATTAAACGTGAAGATGGCCGCATTCGCTGGTTGTCTAATTTGCCACGTTTTGTGAATGAGGATGATAAGGCGCGTCCGTATGAATGGCGTGGACCAGTGATGGCGGGTGGCAAATTATGGATGGTATCTGGCCGTGAAAAAATGGTAAAGGTAGATGCTGCCACAGGCACAGTAGAAGCCCAGATGGACTTGCCAAGTGGCGTGCGTCATACGCCAGTGGTAGCCAATCAGCGCATGTATCTGTTGGA
>JAIXRX010000155.1 GCA_027485005.1 Alphaproteobacteria bacterium | reverse complement strand
TTGGCTTCTTCATAGGCATAATGCACAATCGGCTTGTCCACCACGGGCAGCATTTCTTTTGGCATGGATTTAGTCGCCGGCAAAAAGCGGGTGCCAAGCCCCCCTACAGGAAAAACTGCCTTGCGCACGCGCTTACTCATTTTGTCTGCCTCAGCCTTAGATTATCTGCGGTTAAATAAGAGTTTTTCGAGTGTTTTGTCAAAGGCTTATGCGGCGTGTCTAAAAGATAGTCACGCGCATGTCGGTAATCGCTTGACTTTGCCTGTAAAATCAGTAGCAAGGAGACCCTTATAAATATTTATTCTTTGGAATACTGCCATGGCTAAGAAAAACATTGTGCTCGTGAAATTGGTTAGCTCTGCTGACACTGGCTTCTTTTATGTAAAAAAGAAAAACCCTAAAAAACAAACGGAAAAAATGAAATTCCGTAAGTTTGATCCTGTTGCTCGTAAGCACGTGGAATTCACCGAAGCGAAAATGAAGTAGGCATTTTACATGTCGAACTTTACTTGGATTTCTGAGGTTCAGGCTCAAGAAACCCCTGTGGCTGCGCCCAATGCGGCAGCACCTGCATCGCCATTTGCTGGCTTGGTTCCTATCGTCCTCATGTTTGCGGTGCTGTATTTCTTGCTCATCCGCCCGCAGCAAAAGAAAATCAACGACCATAAAAAACTGGTGAATGACATCAAGCGCGGGGATAAAATTCTCACAGGTGGTGGCATTATCGGTACCGTTGTGAAAACGGAAGGTGACGATGTGGTAGTGGTTGAGATTGCTGAAAATGTGCGCGTTCGTGTGGCACGCTTGAGCATTTCCAACGTGATTACGAGCGCCGACGTTCCTGCTAACGATCAATAGTTTCGCGCCCACAAAACCTTGATAAAGGAGGCGTAAGCCATGATGCACACTCCCACGTGGAAAACCGTCTCCACCATTATCATCTGTGTATTACTCGCTTTATTTGCTGT
This sequence comes from Alphaproteobacteria bacterium, assembly GCA_027485005.1. Classification (GTDB taxonomy): domain Bacteria; phylum Pseudomonadota; class Alphaproteobacteria; order Rickettsiales; family JAIXRX01; genus JAIXRX01. The sequence goes on along the minus strand of JAIXRX010000155.1, from coordinate 1,730 downwards.
ACCGAATGTCCTGCCGGCGTCTATGAAAGACAAATGGCCAGCCTTCTTGCCGCATCGCACGGTGTCACTTGGCCTCGATTTGCAAGGTGGCTCTCACCTGTTACTGGAGGTAGATACCGAGGCGTATCTCGCCACCCAGCGCTCTAATTTGCTTGACGAAGCGCGCAGCCGTTTGCGTAATGAGCGCATTGCCACCAAGCAGCTGCAGCTTTTAAACAAACAAGTAAGTATCACTCTTTTGAACGCTGCGGATGCCTCCAAAGCTGAAAAAGCCTTGCGCGATATCGGCATGGGCGTGGAAGTGAATAAAACCGCTGAAGACGCACTGAGCGTGGGTTATACCGAGCGTGAAGAAAAAGAGATGGCGCGCCGTGTACTTGAACAATCGATTGAAATTGTCGATCGCCGCGTGAACGAAACCGGAACCAAAGAACCCATCATTCAACGCCAAGGCGACAAGCGCATTGTGCTGCAAGTGCCAGGTTTGCAGGACCCTGCGCGTCTGAAAGAAATTTTAGGCCGTACCGCTAGCATGACCTTCCATATGGTGGACGAGAATGTTTCCGCGCAAGATATTATGCGCGGTGTTGCGCCTTTTGGCACAAAACTCTTGCCGGGGGATGAAACCGAAGGCGATGCGCCACGCTATGCCGTGGAACGCCGTGCGCTTTTGTCAGGGGATATGCTCACTAGTGCCTCTGCAGCCTATGAACAAAGCCGTCCAGTGGTGGCATTTAAATTCAACACATTGGGCGCACGCAAGTTTGGCAAAATCACGTCTGAAAGTTTGGGTAAACGCTTCGCGGTGGTCTTGGATGGTCGCGTTATTACTGCGCCTGTCATGCAATCTCCCATCCTTAATGGTTCGGGTGTGATTACAGGTAATTTTACATTGGAAAGCGCAAATAACCTTGCTTTGCTGCTGCGTGCAGGGGCATTGCCAGCGCCACTGAATATCATCGAAGAGCGCAGCGTGGGCCCAAGCCTTGGTGCAGATTCCATTGCTTCAGGCAAAGCCGCATCCATTCTTGGGGTGGTGCTAGTAGTTGTGTTCATGATGTTGGTGTATGGCCGCTTTGGGATGTATGCGAATGTGGCGCTCATCATGAATCTGGTGGCGATTATCGGTATTCTCTCCCTGTTCCAAGCCACGCTCACTTTACCGGGGATTGCGGGGCTGGTTCTCACGCTTGGTATGGCGGTGGATGCCAACGTACTAATCTATGAGCGGATTCGTGATGAAGTGCGCAATGGTCGTACGCCGTTTGCTGCGGTAGAAAACGGCTTCAAGGCAGCTTTTGCTACGATTACTGACTCGAACCTCACCACCTTGATTGCAGCTTTTATTATGTATTATCTTGGCTCTGGCACCATCAAAGGCTTCGCGGTCACCTTGGCGATTGGTATTTTATGTTCCATGTTCACCGCCACCGTGATTACTCGTTTGTTGGTCGCACGTTGGATGAACAAAAAGCGCCCGAAAGTGATTCCGCTTTAGTCCTATGGTTAGCACTTCTTTAGCTCATCTCTCGGTGCTGCAGTCTTATGGCGCACAGGGCTTTAAAGTGAATGATGTTTTTTATGCCCATTCCATTTTACTTGCCCCACAATATTGTGCGGCATGGCCAGTGGCCACATGGGCGGATGTGACGCAAGACGTTCTGGCAGCTGCGATTGAACTCTTGCCAAAACCAGATATTTTATTGATAGGTACAGGCGCTACCCAGCAA
>JAIXRX010000044.1 GCA_027485005.1 Alphaproteobacteria bacterium | reverse complement strand
GGTGGGCTTGGCCAGCTAGGTGTCGCGCGGGAGGTGCTGGCGGAAAGTGGGCTGCAACATATTGAGCTCTTGGCGATCGCTAAAGGGCCCGACCGCAATGCAGGCCGCGAGCAATTTTTCCGTGTGGGGCAGGCACCTTTCCAATGGCCAGTGGATGACCCGCTGCTGCATTTTATGCAACGCTTGCGCGACGAGGCGCACCGTTTTGCTATCGGCACGCACCGCAATAAACGCAGCCGCGCGCTGACCGAATCACCGCTGGATGCGATTGAAGGCATTGGCCCCACACGCAAAAAAGCGCTCCTGCTACATTTTGGCTCAGCGCGCGCTATCAGCAATGCCAGCGTGGACGAAATTGCGGCAGTTGGCGGGGTGAGCCACGCGCTGGCGCAAACCATTTTTAATTATTTTCACGCCTAAACTCACGCAGGGCTTGCAAGGTGCATTTGGGCTGTTTAGTCTGAATCAAATATTCTCAGAGGCCCTGCGCATGAAAAAACAAGACATCCCCAACATTCTGACATGGCTGCGTGTCGCAGCCGTGCCAGCGTTGTGGGTGGCGTTTTTCTTGCCCATGCCCAGTGCTGCTTGGGTTTGTGCGGCGATTTTTGTGGCGGCATCCATTACCGATTACATTGACGGACATCTGGCGCGTTTATGGCAGGTAGAATCCTCCCTTGGGCGAGTGCTGGACCCCGTGGCCGACAAGCTGTTGGTAGCATGCGCATTACTGCTTTTGGTGGAAGACAAACGGGTGGCGGTGATTCCTGCACTTGTGATTATTTGTCGTGAAATTTTGGTGTCGGGCCTGCGCGAATATCTGGCCGAGCGCCAAATCCCTATGCCGGTGACGACGCTTGCCAAGTATAAAACAGCCGCGCAAATGGTGGCGATTTCTATTTTGTTATTCGCTCCCGCCATTGACGGCGAACCTTATGGGTTGTGCCATGTGGCTGGCAGTGCGCTTTTGTGGGTAGCGGCGATTCTGACCTTTGTCACGGGCTATCACTACTGGCGCGACGGCTCTAAGCATCTTTAGAAATTAGCGAAATGTCATTAAATCGTCATGATTTTTTGCTACTGCACATATGTTAACTTAACGCCTTGATCTGGTGCGAGTCCAGCTGGGTAAATTATAATGATAAGAATGTTTTTTGAGCGCATTGGTCGCGCTCTTCATGGTAAATGGTTTCTTGGGGAGCCATTATGGAACCGTAGAGGCTTTAATTTTGCCTGTATTTGGTTTCACTTTTTGTGCGCAGCCAGTTTCATAATATGGCTAATTCTTGCTCTGTTTGTGTTAGGGGCGCACACAGAAGTCTATAGCACGGGTACACACATGTTGTACAATCGGTGGGGATATGTTGACTATGTCAGCATGGGAGGATTTGTTTTGATTTTGCTGTTTTTTTTAATAGCAGCAATACTCTGGTCAATCCTCGCCCTCGACCGGTGGTATGCTAAAACGTTCACTAAAAGTGGACGCATCAATTGGCAGAAGGTTGATGAAGAGTATGGCGTCTTAATAGCTGAGAGAAAAGCTAAATAATTTTGGGGCAAGGTAGCGAAGCTATCTTGCCTTTTTTTGTTTTATCCCAGCAGAATTTATTTCGCGCCTACGGCTTTGGCGTAAGCGTCCATCAGCGCAAAGGTTTTTTCAGCGGGTGTAAACACATGTTCGTCAATCTGCCCAATCGGGGTCACTTCAGCGGCCGTACCCGTCACAAAAATTTCAGAGGCATTTGCAATTTCTTCGGGTTTAATATGGCGCTCGACGACTTTGATGCCAAGCCCACGCGCAAGGTCCATCACGGTGCGGCGGGTGATGCCGTTGAGGAAACAATCCGCAATCGGCGTGTGCAATTCGTCGCCCATGAAAAAGAAGATATTCGCGCCCGTGCATTCCGCCACATAGCCGCGATAATCCAGCATCAACGCGTCGTTGAATCCATTGCGCTCGGCGGCATGTTTGCTCACCGTGCAGATCATGTAAAGGCCTGCTGCTTTGCTATGCACAGGGGCGGTGTTCGGGGCAGGGCGCTGGAAAGCCGCGGTTTGCAGCTTCAGGCCTTTTTTCTTCGCTTCGTCGCCAAAATAGCTTGGCCATTCCCACGCCGCAATCGCCACATGGATGGTGGTGGCTTGCGCGGAAATCGCCATCATCTCACTGCCGCGCCAAGCGACGGGGCGAACATAAGCATTCACCAAATTATTCTTTGCTAGCACTGCGTCGCAGGCTTCGTTGAGTTGCTCGACTGTGTAAGGTAAATCAAAGCCCAATAGCTCGCCAGATTTATGCAGGCGCTCATGGTGCTCTTGCATTTTGAACACTTTGCCATTGTAGGCGCGCTGGCCTTCAAACACGCAGGAGCCATAGTGCAAACCATGGGTCAGCACATGCACTTGCGCGTCTTTCCATGGGCGCATTTCGCCATCCATCCAAATCCATCCGTCGCGCTGATCAAAAGACAAAGCCATGTGTTATTCCTCAGTGATACAAATTGCAGAAACTTGCCGCCCATAGTCTTTTGCGCCTTCATGCGTGCTGCGGCGGAAGCTGAAAAACCGCTGGGGTTGGCTGTAAGTGTCCTCGTCCAGATGGTCGATCTGCGTGATGCCGAGCGCGCGCAAGCGCTGGATAACAAGCGGTGGTAGGGCAAATTGATACGAGTTTTTGCCTGCGTTGGCCACAAAAAAAGCATCATAGGAGGCGTCTTCGCTCACAAATTTCTCGCGTAGTTCCGCGCCCACCTCGTAGCTTTTTTGCGCAATCGCTGGGCCGACTACCGCCACCAATGTTTCAAGAGTTGCGCCTTGTGCTAGCAGTGTTTGTACGGTGTTTTCCAACACGCCTTTGATAGTGCCGCCCCATCCTGAATGGGTGGCTGCGATGAGGCGTTTTTGGGTGTCAGCAAAGAGCACGGGCACGCAGTCGGCGGTGAGCGCGCCTAGCGCAATGCCAGCACTGGAAGTCACAAGAGCATCGCATTCTGGGCGTGTGTCAAAGGCCCTCTCCCCTTGGGAGAGGGTTGGGTGAGGGCTATTTAATCCATCACCAACAGAGCCCTCACCCTTGGCTTGCGCCGCTCCCTCTCCCGACGGAGAGGGATGCTCACATGAAGTTGCCCTTGTTGCGTTTTCCTCCCTTCGCGCCTCCTTGCGCTCAGATGAGGATGGCTCAAGGCTGCCTCGGACTACTGTCCTTGGAATCCAGTTTTCTTCGCCGTTCACCACATGCACATCGGGTGAATGCACTTGGCGCGCGGTGATGAGTTGGCCGCCGAGATGCGCGGAGATGCGCGCGCGATTTTCAGCAATATGCGCAGCATCATCCCCACTGCCAAGCCCTGCGTTTAGGCTTGCAAATTCACCTTGTGAAACGCCACCTTCGCGCGTGAAAAAGCCATGCCGCACCCACGGAATTTGCGAAAGGAATGGGCTGATGAGGGGAGAGAGTTTGCTCATGGATGCACCACCTGACTTTGAAAACCGGGCACTTGCTGCCAGTGTTTTGGCACGAGTGCTAGCACCTTAAATAAATGCCCCATCGCGTCCGGCATCACGAGGCGTTGATAACCCGAAAGAATGGTTTCACGTTGCCCTTCAGACGCATTTTGCAAGAGTTGCTGCATGCGAATTTCTGCGCCTAAACGGTCCAGAAAAATCCCTTGCGCCACAGGGCCCATCACGCCAATGCCTTGCTTTTGTGCGGCTTGCGCGATGGATTGAAAATCCACATGGGCGGTCAGGTCGGCCTCGCCGGGGGTGGCCAGCACTTCATAAAACTGGTGGGCGAGCAGGGCTTGCAACGTGTCTCCCGTGCTGCCTTTGCTATAGCCATAATCAATGAACAAAGCGGCACCATTATTTTTAATGAGATGCGCGGAAAGTTTGCGTACAATCTCGAGCGCGAGCGGGCAGCTTTCGCGTACCACGTCGCCCGCGGGAGTGAAGTAAATTTCACCCGCATCATTAAGTGCTACATGGCGCTCCACTTCGCCTTCTTTGGTTTTGATAAATTGATGGATGGGCAGCGCGTCAAAAAACTCATTCGCCATGATAATGGTGGGAAGATCAGGCAGGCTATCCACCGATTCATGCCAGAATTTGGGAAACTTCAAATCATGCAGTTTTTTCTCTTGGGTTTCGCGCAAAAGCGGGCTTGTTTCCACCAGATGCAGCGTGAGGGTTTCATGAAATCCGGGTTGAATGCGGCTAGCGCGCAGCATGTCGGCCATTAGCGTGCCGCGTCCGGGGCCAATTTCCACGAGCGCAATGCGTTTGGGCCGCCCCATGAGTGCCCAAGCATGGGCACACCACAGCCCCAGTAGTTCGCCAAAAATTTGGCTGATTTCGGGCGCAGTGGTGAAGTCTCCATTCGCCCCAAAAGGGTCTTTGCGCATATAATAGCCAAACTCTGGATGAGCAAGGCAAAGTGACATATATTCCGCGACCGAAATTTTACCTTTGGCGCGAATATGTTCAGCAATAATCGGTTGTAAACTCATGCCGTTTTGCGCCCCGAATAAACGATGAGGAACAGGCCTAAAAGCGCCATGGGCAGGCTTAAAGTTTGGCCTTGGGAAAGCGTGATGAGGCCATTCAAAAATACATTCACGCCATCTGGTTCACGGAACATTTCGCAGAAGGTGCGGGCGCTGGCATAACCCACCAAAAAGAGCCCGCAAAGTAAGCCGCTGCGGTCACGCAGGCGTGGGATAAAAGCACAAGGCAAAAGAATGGCGAGAAGCAATAAGCCTTCGGTTGCCGCTTCATAAAGTTGGCTAGGGTGGCGGGGAATGCCGCCTGCGGCAGGGTGCGGAAAAATCACCGCCCATGCGACAGAGGCGGGCTTGCCCCATAATTCGCCATTGGCAAAATTCGCCAACCGCCCGAAAAATAAGCCCAGCGGGGTGGCGGCGGCCACCACATCCATCAATGCTAGAAATGGGATTTTGTATTTTCGGCAGAGCAGCAACATCGCCACCACCACGCCAATCACGCCGCCATGAAAGGCCATGCCGCCCTGCCAGATTTTGACGATGTCGAGCAGTGGGCGCGCGCCAGTGATAAAGTAGTCCGAAAAATCATAGAATAAGACGCGCCCTAACCGCCCACCGATGACAATGCCAAGGGTGGCATAAAACAATAAATCATCCAAGCTGTCTTTGTTCAGCAAAGGGGCGGGAAAGCGGGGCGTGGGTTGCGCCATGATGCGCTTGATAAGCCATACACCGCCGATAATCCCTGCCAGATACGCCAGCGCATACCAACGAATCGCGAGCGGCCCAAGCTGAATCGCTACGGGGTCGAGATTGGGGAAAATAAGTACGGTGACATTCAATAGCATAGAGTGACTATAGGATGAGAAATGAGATGTGTGAAGTGGTTAGTGGAGCGAGGCAAGACAGGCCGAGCCAGCCTTGAGCTCGGTTCATGTGAGGTGCAGGAGAACCGAACGGAAACAAATGTAAATAACACAAAAAACCCCGCTAACGTCAGCAGGGTTTTTGTTTTGTTCATGGTCTGCGCAGTTTCAAAGGTCATGAGAGCCGCGCAGTCATTATCGCAAAACTAGAAAGGAGCGAAGCCGCGGCTTTCAATGAGCTCCAGATTGAAGCGCACAATCTCTTCCACTGCGTCGGTGAAATGCGCATCTGGTAGGGATTTGCCGGTATAGTAGGTGATGATCTGGGTAGGGGTCATGTGTTGGCGGTGGAAGAGTTGAAGCGCTTCTTCTTCCGCAATACGGCGCACGCGGCGAACAATATCGCTGCTTACGCGGGATTTTTTAAGGGGGTTGAAGCGACCAGTGATGGCGTGATGGGCTGTGTTAAACATAGTATGCTCCTTGTTGGATGTTGTTGTATGTTCAACCTCATCCTTGCATACCGCGTGCCAAACCAGTTTTTTGATATATATCAAAAACTTAATCTATTAAAATCGGCAAAATTTCCTTTAATAACCATGTTTTTTCCTGCCCCGCAAGAGGCATGTTTTGCCTATGGTGGGCGGCAGAAATTGCCTTATAGCGTGAAGGGTGACAAGGACAGTAGTCCGAGCCAGCCTTGAGCGTGCTTCATGTGAGTTTCAGTAGAAACGAACCGAAGCAAATGCAACAAGGCCAGAAGCCAAAGCCATCTCAAAAATCTGTCACTCCTGCGACTTGTTGCGCCGAAGCTTTCGCGTAGGCGAAAGGCAGGAGTCTTAAGATCCCCGCTTTCGCAGGTATGACAAGCAAAAAACTAAGCTGCGCGGGAAATCGGTTTGAACTTGATTTTGCGCGGTTGGAAGTCTTGGCCATAGCGACGTTTATAATCCGCCTCATAGTCCGTGTAATTGCCTTCAAACCATTCCACATGGCTGTCGCCTTCAAACGAAAGAATATGGGTGGCGATGCGATCGAGGAACCAGCGATCATGCGAGATAACCACCGCGCAACCCGCGAAATCCACTAGCGCTTCTTCCAGCGCACGCAAAGTGTCCACGTCGAGATCGTTGGTTGGTTCATCGAGCAGCAGCACGTTGCAGCCGGATTTGAGCATTTTAGCTAGATGCACGCGGTTGCGTTCACCGCCGGAAAGGCTGCCCACTTTTTTCTGTTGGTCGGCACCACGGAAGTTGAATGCTGAGCAATAAGCGCGGCTGTTCATTTTGTTTTTGCCAAGCTCGATGGTTTCTTGGCCGCCCGTAATTTCTTCCCACACCGTCGCGGTGTCTTTGAGGGAGTCGCGGGATTGATCGACGAAACCCAGCACCGCCGTATCACCGATTTTCAATGTGCCGCTGTCAGGTGTTTCACCGCCGGTGAGCATTTTGAACAGGGTGGATTTACCCGCGCCGTTGGGGCCAACCACGCCCACAATGCCGCCCGGAGGCAAGCTAAAGGTGAGGTTTTCGATCAACAAACGATCACCGAAGCCTTTATTCACGTTTTCCACTTGGAACACATTGTCACCCAAGCGTGGCCCGGCAGGGATGATGATTTGCGCGCCCACGGTGCGTTTTTCATTCGCGGCGGCCAACAACTCGTCATAGGCACGCAGACGCGCTTTGGACTTGGCTTGGCGGGCTTTGGCGCCTTGACGCACCCATTCCAATTCACGCGCGAGCGTGCGCTGGCGGTCGGATTCTTCTTTTTCCTCTTGCACTAAGCGCTTCTGTTTTTGCTCGAGCCATGCGGTGTAATTGCCCTCATAAGGAATGCCCTCGCCGCGATCCAATTCTAGAATCCAGCCAGTCACATTATCAAGGAAGTAACGATCGTGGGTAATCATCACCACGGTGCCGGTATAGGCCTCGAGGAAATGCTCGAGCCACGCTACCGATTCAGCGTCCAGATGGTTGGTTGGCTCATCGAGCAGCAGCATGTCAGGTTTTTCGAGCAGGAGTTTGCACAGTGCCACGCGGCGTTTTTCGCCACCTGAAAGTTTGCTAACATCCGCAGCGCCTTCTGGGCAGCGCAGCGCGTCCATCGCGATTTGCGCTTCGCGCTCAATGTCCCATGCGTTGGAGGCATCAATCGCGTCTTGCAGCTTGGCGGCTTCTTCGGCCACATCGTCCGAATAATCCATCATCAATTCATTGTAGCGATCGAGCAGTGCTTTCTTTTCTTTCAGGCCTTCCATGATGTTACCCATCACGTCTTTGCTGGCGTCCAGCTGTGGTTCTTGCGCGAGGTAGCCAATTTTGACGCCTTCGGCAGCCCATGCTTCACCCACATAATCTTTATCGAGGCCGGCCATGATTTTGAGGAGCGTGGATTTACCCGCGCCGTTGGCACCCAGCACGCCGATTTTTGCGCCTGGCAAGAACGAAAGCCAAATCCCTTTGAGCACTTCTTTGCCCCCTGGGAAGGTTTTTTTCAGTTCTTTCATCACATACACATATTGATAAGCGGCCATGGAAATATCCTTTGCGTTTTGGAGTAATATTTAATGGCGCTAGGTCTAGCGCAGCGTGCAGAATTTGCAATGTTTCATATTGTTGTAAATGCTACTGTGTGGGTTTTTTTGTGACAGTACGAGGGATAAATGTGTTTATGCGGGCAAAGTAATTTACTGCGCGATAAAATATGTTATTGATTAAATAACAGCTGGTTTCAGGTAGAACCGCATCAAAACAAAAAAACCCCACGGATGGGGCAGGGAGAATATTCACATGGAAAAACGTAAATTTGCACTCGGTCTTGGTTGGAAGCTCACGATTATCGTGCTGCCACTCTTTATCCCTCTTGCTCAGCTTTTTTGGGAAGTAGAGAGTGATATGGTCAATAAAATTTCTTTTGCTGAGGAAGAAGAGTACGGCAATGAATATCAACGTCCATTAATGACGGCATTGTCTTCCACGGTGCGTTTACAAGCCTATGGCCACACGGGTGGTGCAGACAAAATGGTAGCGCAAGTGCAAGCCATTGAATCTTCATTAGCAACGATGGACAAGTTGCTGCCGCTTTATGGCGAGGAAATGAATCTGCGTGACGAAGATATTGTAGGCAAAGCTGGTCATGAGCATTTGGTCCATGCTGAGTGGGCAAAGCGTTGGTCGGCTGTAGCGGCTTTTTACAAAGCTGGAAAGCCAGCACCTAAAGCGGTACTTGACCCGTGGGTAGACACTTTGCGCGGTTTGATTTCTCATACAGGTGAAGAATCAAACCTGTTGCTTGACCCTGATTTGGATTCTTACAGCTTAATGGACGCGGCTGCTCTAGCCGTACCACAAACGCTTGGGCATTTGCTGGAAGTGATTGAACATTCCGCAGCTGCTTTGGAAGCCGGCACCCCGTCAGCAGAGCAAAAGGTTCAATGGGCAGTGCTTGCGCGTTTGGTAGGTGACGATGAAGTGAGAACCAATGGCAGCTTTGGTGTAGGTGTGCAGGAAGACGAAAATTCCTATGGCATTATCGCAGGTTTAAAAGAGGAGGCAGACCCTGCTTCTGCGGCATTCAAAGCATCGACCGATGGTTTGGTGGGGGTGCTGAACGAGTATAGCGGCGTTCAGGCGGATCCTCAGCTGGCGACACTCGTTTCTCGAGTGGAACTGGCAACTGACAAAACGATGGCGCTCTATGATGTGGCCTCGGGCGGTTTGGAAGATATGTTGGGTGCGCGCATTGCTTCGTTTGAGTCGGATCAACGCAACAAGCTGATCATTCTTGGTATCAATATGGTTATAGCCATTTTGGTGTTCTTGTGGATTCGTCATGGTATTTTAAAATCATTGCGCAGTTTGCAAGGTTCTTTGAAAGAACTGGAAGGACATAATTATAATGTTGAGGTGCCTTACAAAAGCCAAGCGAACGAAATGGGCGATATGGCTCGCTCCATCGAGGAGTTGCGTTTGAGTGCGATTAGAGCTGAGGCATTAGAAGCTGAGAAGCAAGCCGAAACTCAGCGTCAACTTGACCGTGCAACATTTATCAATCAACGCGTGAGCGAGTTTGAAAAGCAAGCGATGGCCTTTACGCAGTCTGTTGCTGCTGCAGCAACAGAACTTTGCTTCTCGGCAGAAAATATGTCAAAAATAGTGTCGGATAACCGCGTTAAAACCAATGATATTTCCATCTCTTCGGGTGAATCAACGGAAAGCATTCAAAGTGTTTCCAGTGCTATTCAGCAAATGAGTCTGGCCGTATCAGAGATTTCTCAGCAAGTAGGTAATACCAACCAGATTGTTCGTGGGGCAGTGGAGCGGACTCAAGCGGCTGACAAACTCGCGGAAACCTTAGCCAATGCTACCCAGTCGATTGGGGCGGTGGTAAAACTCATTCAAGATATTGCAGACCAGATTAACTTACTGGCTCTGAATGCTACCATTGAATCAGCCCGTGCGGGTGAAGCAGGACGTGGTTTCTCTGTCGTTGCGAATGAGGTAAAGAGCCTTGCTGGTGAAACTAAAAATGCGACGGAGAGCATTAAAGAGCAAATTAATACGGTGCAATCGTTGGGGCAGGATGTCATTCAAGCGTTGCAAGGTATGCGTCATGATGTGAATCAGATTAGCGAATATAGCGCAGGCATTGCTTCTGCTATTGAAGAGCAATCGGCAGTGAATGCTGATATTGTGGGCAACGTACAAGTTGCAACTCGCCGCATGGCTTCAATTAGCGACAATATCGGTGCCATGTCGAATTCTTCTGCGGATGCTGAAGGTGCAACAGGCGAAGTTCTTGATGCTGCGAAATCACTTTCAGTACAGGCTGAGAAACTTAGCCAGAATATAGCGAACTTCTTATCAGATATTCGCTCGGCCTAATCATTTCGATAGCGTAAATAAAAACCCGTCCCATTCAATTTGGGCGGGTTTTTTTGTGCTTTCCCATGAGTTAGGCGAGGGTGCTCTGCTCGGCGAGCTTGCCATAAAGCGGCTCTAACGCCTGTGATTCTCCGTAGATTTTTTCCATCCGTTGCCACAAAGTACGCGAGATGCTTGCGACCTCTAGCGGGGCGCTGATTCCTTCCGCTTGCGCTTGCGCTGCGGCCGTTTGCGCAAGAGTGCGAAAGGGATTGAGCGGCACCGCCGCTGCCGCTTGTGAAAGGATAGGTGGCGTATTGCTGGCTAGCGAGAATGCTTTATCATCTGCATCCAATGGCATCGCAACATCGACGACATCCTCAATTGTATCGGCATGGTGTGGAGAAAGTTCATCCATCGTTTCGGGGTCAAGGGACGCAAGCTCTGACTCTGCTGCTTCATCACGGTGTTTGTCGTCATTCTGCGCCATTTGGTTATTATTCTCGTTTCCCATCGCTTGGTCATAAATGCATGTTGCCAGAGCAGCAGCGGCACCAAAAATTCCCCCCATAAGAAACCCACCGGCAATTTTTGCCGCAGGTGCAATGGTATCACCAGATGCTTTCTCGTATATTTTATTGACTACCGGCAGGTGGTGCAGCGGGTTGATTGTATCCACTAAATCAGAGAAACTTGGCTCGCTACCATTAGAAAAAAACCCTTGTTTATCAGCGGCTTGTTCTGCTCTTTGGGCTTGTGCGCCGATAGGATTGGCACCCCATTTATTTTGGTCTAATGTTGATAAAGACATACCTTGTCTCCTGCTGTTTTTGGCCATCCTTGTCTAAGGATACCCATTCAACAATGCAAAAGATGTGCCAAGGAGGTGACGCATGATGCGTGACGAGTGATGCCGGGGACAGGAATCCGAGTCAGCCTTGAGCGAATCCTCATGTGAAGCGAAGGAGCGCTTCACGGAGGAAGTGCAAAATCCTCTAAGCAATCGCTTTCAGATAAGCGGTGTAGATGCCTACTTGGCGCTCAGCAGCCATTTTCAAAATATCATGACTAGCATTGTCACGTTGAAGTTCTGCTTCTGCCAGTTTTTCTTTCGCTTGGGCAATGCTTAGGCTTTGGGGGTCAATTACCCCATCAGCTAGAATCACGCAGCCTTGCTCATTCACTTCGGCCAATCCACTGGTTATAAAGATGCTCTGGTTGCCGTTGCTGGCTTGCACCTTCACCATACCGGCGCTTACTAGTGCAATCAGCGGCATATGGCCTGGCAAAACGCCAAAGACACCTTCCGCACCAGGCACTTCCACCATGTTCACATCACCAGAAAACAACAATGCTTCGGGAGTCACCACATCTAATTTCAATGTACTAGGAATGCCGCCAGTGGTTGCCATAATATCCTCAAATAATTTCTATAATGCTTTGTTGATGTGGTAGCCACGAATCGCCATGCCTTCACGCAGGAAGAAGCGGTGGCCGTCGTAGTTTTCCACATAAGAATCGAGTAATAGCTTCTGGCAGTTCAAACGCTTGCCTTCTGCTTGCACCCAATCAAAAATCTTTTTACCTAAGCCACGGCTGCGCAGGTTTTCGTCGATCACCATGCTGTCCATGCGAATAAATTTGCCGCTGTAAAGTCTATGCCCTACATGCACCAGCAAGGTGGCCACGCATTGGTTATCTTCAAAGATACCCATCACGCGCCAGCCACCTTCTGATAGCATTTGTTGCACTTCTTGTTTGACCATCGCTTGGCTGCGCTCAGGGTACATTTGGGTCAGCAGCTTGCAAGCCGCGTCCAACTGTTCTTCTGAGGTGCATTCAACAATGGATTCAAACATGCTAGTGCGATTCCTTGCTTATGCCGCTTCAGCAGCCATTTTTTTGGCTTTCTCAACTGCTTCTTCAATCGTACCGACCATGTAGAAGGCCGATTCAGGAAGATCGTCATATTCGCCAGCAACAATGGCCTTGAAGCTTTTAATGGTATCTTCAAGCGCCACCCATTTGCCTGGGGAGCCAGTGAATACTTCCGCCACATGGAATGGTTGAGACAAGAAGCGTTGAATTTTACGAGCACGTGCGACGATGAGCTTGTCTTCTTCTGACAATTCATCCATCCCCAAAATCGCGATAATATCTTGCAATGATTTATAGGTTTGGAGGACGCGTTGCACGTCACGCGCCACTTTGTAATGCTCTTCGCCAACAATTTGTGGGCTCAGCGCACGGCTGGTTGAATCGAGTGGATCCACCGCAGGGAAAATTGCCATCTCTGCAATCGAACGCGATAATACGGTGGTTGCGTCCAAGTGAGCAAACGATGCTGCAGGCGCAGGATCGGTCAAGTCATCCGCTGGTACGTAAATCGCTTGCACCGAGGTAATTGAACCTTTCTTGGTCGAGGTAATACGCTCTTGCATTTGGCCCATCTCGGTACCCAAGGTTGGTTGATAACCTACCGCCGAAGGAATACGACCGAGCAATGCAGATACTTCAGAACCTGCTTGGGTGAAACGGAATACGTTATCCACGAAGAACAATACGTCTTGGCCTTCTTGGTCACGGAAATATTCCGCCATGGTAAGGCCGGTTAGACCTACGCGAGCACGTGCTCCTGGAGGCTCATTCATTTGGCCGTACACCAGTGCAGCTTTAGACTTGCTTGGTTCGTCCAAGTTAATAACGCCAGAGTCAATCATCTCATGGTACAAATCGTTACCTTCACGGGTACGTTCACCCACACCAGCGAATACGGAGAACCCGCCGTGTGCTTTTGCAATGTTGTTGATCAATTCCATGATGGTCACGGTTTTGCCGACGCCCGCACCACCGAACAGACCGATTTTGCCACCTTTGAGGTAAGGCGCGAGCAAGTCAATCACCTTAATCCCCGTCACCAGAATTTCTGCTTCGGTGGATTGTTCCGTAAATTCAGGTGCAGGCGCGTGAATCGGGGCGAATTGCTTCGCGTTGATTTCACCGCGTTCGTCGATCGCTTCTCCGATAACATTGAAAATACGGCCTAAGGTTTCGCGGCCCAC
This sequence comes from Alphaproteobacteria bacterium, assembly GCA_027485005.1. Taxonomy (GTDB): domain Bacteria; phylum Pseudomonadota; class Alphaproteobacteria; order Rickettsiales; family JAIXRX01; genus JAIXRX01. The sequence goes on along the minus strand of JAIXRX010000044.1, from coordinate 10,843 downwards.
TGGCACAGAAATAGGGTTGCCTGTGTCGCGCACGGTTTGGCCACGCACCATACCGTCGGTAGAGTCCATCGCGATGCAACGCACTTCGCCTTCACCAAGATGTTGGGCGACTTCCATCACCAGACGTTTGCCGTTCAGTTCCGTTTCCAGTGCGTTCAAAATAGCGGGCATTGACCCGTCAAATTTTACGTCTACCACCGCAGAAATTACCTGCGTAACGATACCGTTGTGTGCTGTTTGAGTGCTCATGAGCGTCCTTCCTTCGTGTTAAATCTAAATCTGTCAATTATCCGAGTTCCAACTCTACTTCGGGCAAAATGCGCGCCGCAGGGGAGGTAATCGTGTCAATGTAAGCGCTCACAAATTGGTGATACGCGTCCATCATATCTTGCATGGGGGGTAAACCTTTGGTGGCTGCCTCGCTTGCGCTATAGCAAGAAGCCATATCCGCTTGAATCGAGAGATAGGCTTCAAGGGTTTTTAAAATGGTGGGCACATATTTTTCGCCCAACACTGAAATATCTTCGTGTCCTTGCTTTAAGAAGGCCTGAAACTGCGCGCGCATAGCCGCGCCATTGTCATAAGGTTCTGGGCCGACTTGACCATACCATGCTTGCGCCCAAGCCGTGATGTTATTGAGGGCATCGAGCAAATCTTCGCCCAAATCACCAGGTGCTAGCAACGACAAAGTATCGCGTGCAGCAATCAGCGAAGCAAGGCCGTGGTCAATGCGCATCGACAATGGCATGGTTACACCGCCTCCGCGCCCGAGATAATCTCGATCAGCTCTTTGGTAATATAGGCTTGGCGTGTGCGGTTATATTGTAGCGTCAATCCCTTAATCATTTCGCCGGCATTGCGTGTCGCGTTGTCCATCGCAGTCATGCGTGCACCTTGTTCAGAGGCTGCATTTTCCAGCAATGCTTTGTAGATTTGCACAGCCAAATTACGCGGCAATAAATCTGCCAGAATTTGTTCTTCTTCTGGCTCGTATTCGTACAAAGACGGCGCAGCGGCCACCGTAGTTTCTTGCACAGCAAGCGGCATCAACTGATGGGTGGTGGTGACCTGAGAAATGGCTGATTTAAAGTGGTTGTAAACAATAAATACTTTGTCGAATTGTTTTTCTTCAATCAAAGCCAGCACTTGGTTGGCAATGGCTTGGGCATCTTCAAAGCTCAACGTTTTTTTGCCGAGTTCTGCTTTGCTGCCCACCACGCGTGCACCTAGTTCGTTTTTCAAAATGTCGCGACCTTTGCGCCCGACCATAAAGAAGGAAAGGTCTTTGCCTTCTGAAAGCCATTGGCGATGAAGGCGGCGTGTTTGACGAATAATCGTGCCGTTAAAACCACCACACAAACCACGGTCTGCGGTTGCCACAATCACCAAATATTTTTCGTCACGCCCCGTACCAACCAATAGCGAAGGCGCAGTTGAAAGACCAGCAAACTGACCTGCTAATCCTTGCACTACGCTTTCCATACGCGCCGCATAAGGACGAGCCGCTTGTGCGTTTTCCGTGGCACGACGCAATTTTGCTGCCGCCACCATTTTCATCGCCTTCGTGATCTTCTGCGTTGATTTTACGCTTTTGATACGGTTTTTTAAATCTTTCAAGTTAGGCATTTAGATTGCTTTCGTGTTGGGTAGCTTATGCAAAACGCTTAACAACATCTTCGACGACGGCACGCAATTTTGCTTCCGTTTCATCCGAGATCTTTTCTTCTTTACGGATGGTGTCGAGAATGGCTTTGTTTGCACCACGCAAATCGTCGAGCAATGCGGCTTCAAATGCGCCTACTTTGCTGGTGTCGATTTTATCGAGATAGCCTTTTACGCCCGCGAAAATCACCGATACTTGTTCTTCGGTCGAGAGCGGAGAATATTGAGGTTGTTTCAGCAATTCGGTCAAACGTGCACCACGTGCTAGCAACTTCTGGGTCGAGGCATCAAGGTCAGAACCAAACTGCGCAAAGGCTTCCATCTCGCGGTATTGAGCGAGTTCGAGTTTAATCGTACCAGCCACTTGTTTCATTGCTTTAATTTGTGCGGCAGACCCTACGCGCGATACTGAAAGACCGACGTTTACTGCTGGGCGTACGCCTTTATAGAATAATTCGGTTTCCAAGAAAATCTGACCGTCCGTAATCGAAATTACGTTGGTCGGAATGTACGCCGAAACGTCACCGGCTTGGGTTTCAATGATTGGGAGCGCTGTCATAGAACCAGCGCCTTGAGCGTCAGACATTTTCGCCGCACGCTCGAGCAAACGAGAGTGAAGATAGAATACGTCACCTGGATAGGCTTCACGGCCTGGTGGGCGGCGCAACAAGAGCGACATTTGGCGGTACGCCACCGCTTGTTTTGACAAATCGTCAAAAGTGATAAGTGCGTGCATGCCGTTGTCACGGAAGAATTCACCCATTGCACAGCCAGTATATGGCGCAAGGAATTGCAAAGGCGCAGGCTCAGAAGCGGTTGCTGCCACGACAATGGAGTATTCCATCGCGCCGGTTTCCTCGAGCTTTTTCACCACTTGTGCCACGGTTGAGCGCTTCTGACCCACCGCCACATAAATGCAGTATAATTTTTTAGATTCGTCGGTACCAGCATGCCCAGCTTTTTGGTTGAGCATGGTGTCCACGGCAATCGCGGTTTTACCCGTTTGACGGTCACCGATGATCAATTCGCGTTGGCCACGACCGATGGGGATCAAAGCATCCACTGCTTTAATACCGGTGCTCATTGGCTCATGCACTGATTTACGAGCAATAATGCCCGGAGCTTTTACTTCCACGCGGGTCATGGTCACGTCTTTGAGCGGGCCTTTGCCGTCGATTGGATTGCCGAGACCATCCACGACGCGGCCAAGCAAACCACGACCAACCGGCACTTCCACAATCGCGCCGGTACGCTTCACGGTTTCGCCTTCTTTCACCGCGCGATCATCACCAAAAATCACGATACCTACTGCGTCGCGCTCAAGGTTCAGCGCCATACCCTTTTGACCAGTAGCAAACTCTACCATCTCACCTGCTTGTACATTGCCAAGGCCATAGACAGTGGCGATACCATCACCCACCGACACGACGCGGCCAGTTTCTTTCAACTCAGCGGAAAGGTCGAGGCCTGCGAGTTGTGATTTGAGTAGATCAGAAATTTCAGAAGGACGAATGTCCATAGTGGTGACTCCTTAATGTTTTAGTCGTAATGCAAAATATAAAGACGGGGCGAACGTTGATTATGCGGCCTGAGCGCGCATCCCCTCACGCAAGCGGTTAAGTTTGTTTTCAACCGATGCATCAATCATCTGACCATTCCATTCGATGGTAAGGCCGCCTAACAAATCTTTGCGCTGATTCCAAGAAACAGCCAATGGTTTCTTGAGAGCTGATGCGAGTGATTTTTCGATGTCTGCTTTCGCAGAATCAGATAGGGTTTGTGCGGAGGTGACAATCACAGCGATCTCGCCGCGCTCCTTCTGAAGACGTGCAATAAATTGTTCGGCAACGGCCGGCAGCAGCGTCAGACGACGTTGGTCAGCAAGCAGAATCAGTGCCTGAGTCGAAAGCTGGGACAGTTTGAAGCCACTGGCAATCTTACGCATGGCATCCGCCAGCTGGGCACGAGAAAGGGTTGGGTTGGCAAGCAATTGCTGCAACACAGGGCTTTGCTCATGGGCGAGGGCAAGGGTTGCCAATTCTTTAGCGACTGTTTCCGATACATTTTTAGCTTTCGCTTCCGCAAAAAGAGCGGTGACGTAACGGGCAGCAAGGGAGGGATAAGAATGGCGAGAAGTAGCCACGACAGCAGATCCTTATCTATAGTTGAAACACACTCAATAATGCTATTAGGCATCAAGAGCGCGGCCTGATTAGCATAGCACCTTTAGTGGCGCAAGCGGTTTTCCTGTAAAAAACTAAGTATCAAAAACCAATTATTCTGTGGGTAAAATTCATCTTCAGAAACAAGGGGTAGTGGCAAAAGTGCAACAATCTAAATGCAAAAGCTAAATATTCACAAAATAACACTTAAACTTTAAGAGTGTTTGGCGTTATTGCCACAGGCTGTTTAGAAAATTTTAGAAAGTTTATGTCAATCTGTGAACAATATAAAGATTCCGTTGTCGTAAACACTTAAATCGCTTAAGACCTGATTATTAAGTTAAAGGATTAAAAACATGAAAAATGAAACATTGCGTTCAATGCTGGTGGCGCTATTGGCTCTGAGCTTGACCGCTTGCCAAAGTGCGGCAAACCATGCAGATACAAACAAAAGCAAAATGTCTGATGTGGCTGCTGAAGATGAAGTGGTGGGCACAGAAGCATGGGACCCATTGGAAAGCGTGAATCGTGGTATTTTCCACTTTAACTATGCAGTGGACCGCGCTGTCTTGCGTCCTGCGGCAATGGCTTATAAATATGTTGTGCCAGAGCAATTACGTACCAATGCTCACAACTTTATTGATAACTTATTTTTACCAATCAGCGCAGCTAACTCTCTATTGCAGGGTAATTTCACTGAATTTGCCAATACGACTTGGCGCTTTGTTATTAACTCCAGCCTAGGTTTCTTCGGTATAGCAGATGTGGCATCTGAAGCGGGCCTTCGTGCGAATGATGAAGAAGATTTAGGGCAAACCTTTGCGGTATGGGGTGTTGGTTCAGGCCCTTACATCGTCTTGCCAATCCTCGGTCCATCAAATGCACGCGATATGACAGGGCGCCTCGGTGAGTGGATCGTTGATCCTTATAATATTGTCTTTGACGATCGTGGTGATTGGGCTCGTGGTCTGGCCCGAGGCCTTGATAGCCGCACCAATCTGGATAAGGTAATTGAAGACATCTATACGAATTCGGTGGATCCATATGCCGCGATGCGTAGCTTCTATCATCAACGTCGCGTTAGCGATATTGCTCGCTAGAATAAATAAAATACTTTGCTAAACTAAGGGCGGATGGCTATACAACCATCTGCCCTTTCTATTTGATGGAGTTCTCTGTGCGTTCGTTTGTTCGTTCTTTTGTTTTTGCATGCGTTGCCCTTTTTGCGTCAGTAAGTATTGCTGCGACTGAGCAGGACGCAGTCAATTTTTCTACCACTATGGGCAATGAAGTGCTTGCGCTGTTGAATGCGGGGGGCACCACACAATCTAAACATGCGGCGCTGGAAAAGAAATTTACCAGCTTGGTGGATGTTGAGTGGATTGGTAAATTTGTGATGGGCAAACATTGGCGTCCATTAGAGGCGACGCAACAAACAAAATATATGGCGGAGTATCGCCGCTTTATTATTGCAAACTACACCTCTAACTTTGTGGATTACACAAGTGGCACTACCTTCAAAGTGCTGCGTGCGCGGGAAGAAAAGCCCGGCAAATTTTATGTCAGCAGCGAGATCGTGCGCCCTGGAAAACCAAGCGTTATTTTTGATTATCGTGTGCGTGCCGAAGGCGAGAGTTTTGTGATCTATGATATCATCGTAGAAGGCATTAGCCTGATTACAGCGCAGCGCTCAGAATTTGATGCGGTGATGAGCCAGAAGGGTTTTGATTTCCTTCTCAAGCAAATCACAGACAAAGCGAATACTGCAGAACAAAAAGTAAAACTCGCCAAGTCATAGATTTTCATCATTACTTGGTGAAAGAAAATGATTTCAAATGCTGAGAGTGGTGCTTACACGCGCATCGAATGCTCTGTCATAAAAACAGGGCAGGATATAGCGGATGCATGTTCGCTATTGCAGGCATTCTGTCATCATATCATTCACGACCATCAGTTTAATGACGATGGGATTCAAGATGATATAGCAAATCACCTCGCAGATTATCGTCAAGCAGGTGCGGTGTTTGTGCTGGCGCTTGTAAACGGTTTGGCAGCCGGTTGTCTGGCCGTTCGGCCCCTCAAAGGCCACATTGGTGAGTTGAAACGTATGTATGTGCACGCAGATTTCCGAGGTCTTGGCTTGGGGCGTCTATTGATAGAGTCAGTGGAAAAAGAAGCCCGTGCGCTGGGCTATGAGAAGCTTTATCTCAGCTCACTTTATAGTTTCACCTTTGCCCATAAGTTATATTTTGCGAGCGGCTATGAAACTATTCCGCCTTATAACGATTACCCGCCTGAGCGGGCCGGATTCTTTGGGAAGATATTATAAAAAAACCCCGCTGATTTCAGCGGGGTTTTTCATGTTTTGTAGAGGCTATTCAGCCGCTTCAGGTGCTTGTATTGTTGTACCGTCTGATACCACAGGAGGTTCTATGGTGGTAGCGGCGGTTACATGGGTCACTTCTTTGTAAACAAAGAAGCCAACGGTGAGAGCGAGCGCGATGCCGACTGCTTTGCGTAGGCTGCAAGAAATTTTGCAGTTTGCTGCATCAAACAATTTGCTATGGCGCATGCCATACAGCGCATAAACGGCAAGTCCAGCGCCCATCCACATAATAAAGTGACGCATGGTGTCCGAAGACGCGCCACCAATCACGCTTAAGCAGGTGCTGCCAACGCAGCCGATCACGTTTTGCAACGTCGCGGGGTCAGTCACGCCAAAGTGAGGAATAGGCAAGCCAAGCAATACTGCCAAGCTGCACAGGATGCCACCAATTGGGACCCATGGCATGAAAGGAGTTTTGAATGGGCGATGTAAATCAGGTTGGGTTTTCTTGAGGTAAAGAACACCCACGCAGGCAATCGCAAATGCCAAGATGGTGCCTACGCTGACCAAGGTGCCAAGCACCCCAAGTGGCATGATGGCAGCGACCGTTGCAATCAACAAACCGCAAATCGCAGTGTTTTGATACGGGGTTTGGTTTTTTGCATGAACCTTCGCAAAAATCGGAGAAATCAGACCATCTTTTGCCATGACATAGTTAATACGAATTTGGCTGTAGGTGCACACCAACATCACGGAGAACAAACCCGTTACCGCACCAATTTTAACCAAGAAGGACAGCCATGGTTTTTCCATCGCGTCCACGGCCACCGCAATAGGATCTGGTACGTTCAGTGTGCTGTAATGCACAACGCCTGTCAGCACAGCTACTACTGCAATGTACAAAACCGTGCAAATCAGCAAAGAGCCCAGAATACCAATCGGCATGTCGCGCTGAGGGTTCTTTGCTTCTTGAGCAGCGGTAGAAACTGCGTCAAAACCAATATAGGCAAAGAAAATCACGGTAGTAGCACTCAAAACGCCGCTCCAGCCGAATTTATTACCCACTGGTTCTGGAATGAAAGGGAACCAATTGTCGGTGTTGACGTAGAATGCACCCACGGCAATTACGACCAGAATTACAATTAACTTAATCGCCACCATAATGTTATTGAGGTTGGCCGACTCTTTAATTCCTTTCATCAAAATGCCCGTGACCACAAGCATCGAGAAAAAGGCGGGAGCATTAAATAAGGCAGTGGTTTGAGAGCCGTCTGCCAGAGTTACAAATGTGCCATAAGGTTGTGTGAAAACTGGATTAATGACAATGCCAAAATCTTTGAGGAAGCTGACGAAATAGCCCGACCAGCCCACGGCCACAGTGGCTGACGCAACGCCATATTCAAGTACCAGACACCAACCCACAATCCATGCAACGAGCTCGCCCATGGTGGCATAAGAGTAAGTGTACGCACTGCCAGACACTGGAATCACGGAGGAAAGTTCTGCGTAGCATAAACCTGCAAAACCGCAGGCAATAGCGCCAATAATAAAAGAAATCATAAGGGCGGGGCCCGCATGTTCAGCGGCGGCTGTGCCTGTCATCACAAAAATTCCTGCGCCGATAATGCAGCCAATGCCAAGCGCAATGAGTTGAACTGGGCCAAGCACGCGTTTAAGGGAACCTTCACCCGTGTGGGCGGCTTCGCGTTGCAAAGTGGCAAGATCTTTTCTATTAAACATAGAATAATGTCTCCTGTTAGGGTGCGCCAGAGTAGGCCGCACGTGAGTTCTTTTATGGTGTCAGTTGGTGAACTACCAACCATAAGCGCAAACCTTATCAGCGCACTCTAAGGCTGACAAGTTTTTTGACACTCTAATTTCCTTAATGTTTTTTCATATCAATGACATGAATAGACTGGAAGTTGTGCAGGCGACAGACTAAGAATAAAATATCAAAAAAAATTAAGAGGTAGCCCATGATGATCCGCTGGTCATCGATGCTTGAAAATGCAAAGCAAATATGCCTTGTGCTCTATAAATCCGCTGATCATGTGTTGGATCATGATGGTATTGAGCATGCTGGTTATCTTGCGTTTTTAAGCTTGCTTGCACTTTTTCCCTTCTTGGTTTTATTGCTCTCGGTGGCGGGGGCTGTGGGCAATAGTGAAGTGGGGATAGAGTTTGTACGCATAGCCTTTGATTATTTGCCGCACAACGTTACTGAAGCCCTTTTGCCAAGGGTGGAGGAGGTTACCAATGGTCCACCCGAAGGGTTATTAACGTTCGCGATTCTTGGTGCTATCTGGACGTCGTCTTCGGCGGTGGAAGGTTACCGCACTATTCTTAACCGTGCTTATCGCGTCACGTCCCCGCCACATTTTCTATGGCGTCGGTTGCTTTCTATTGGTCAGGTATTGGTGGTTTCATTCCTGATTATTACGGGCATGTTAATTTTGATTGTACTGCCGATTATTATTGAGCCAGTGAGTCAGTGGCTACATATTCCTCTGCCGCAGTTGTTTGAAAAAATTCAGGCAGATCTTGTGCAGGTGGGTGCACTTGCCGTGCTGCTCGGCGTTGTCGTGTCATTGAATGTGGCGCTGCCGAATGTGAATCAATCGGTGCTGTGGGTGTTGCCTGGATCGTGTGTGACAGTGCTCGGCTGGCTACTTTCCGCACGCTTATTTTCTGATTATTTGTCGGGCGTCAACCGCATTAATATTGTTTATGGTGGTTTGGGTGGCATTATTGCGGTGTTGGTGTTTTTCTATGTTATTAATGTCATCTTTATTTACGGTGCTGAGCTAAACTATCTTATCAAGCAAAAGCTCTGCAAAGAAACGACTCACAGCTTACGCTAGGCTAATGCCAATAATTTTTCCGGCACTAATCAATGTTAGCAGCGCTGCGCTAATCGCTACGCCATAGGGCACGGGTGCACGGCGTTGTAATACGAATGGCAGTTGCTCGTGAGGGATAAAGCGTTTGGTGGCGCGCGCCACGATGGGGCGCAGCAAAAGCAAGCCAAGCGTCATCACCCCGCCATAGAGCGCCATATATAGCAGATATTCAATCCCATGGGAAAACCCTGCCCACAGACCGCAGGCGGCAATAAACTTGGCGTCGCCACCGCCGATCATGCGCAGTGCGAACATGGCCATGCCCAACAGCAGCAAGGCAACCATGGTGCCAGCGTCTAATGCAATCTGTTCCAGCGGCAAGCCCGCCAACCATGCATAAGGAACATACAGCGCCACCATCGCCACAATGAATATGTTGGGCAGCCGATACATGGTGATGTCCCACGCCAGCAGCATGCATAAAATAATCATCAATAGAAGGGTGATGAACAACATCTTATGCCGCATCCGTTTCGGCGCGCAGGGCGCGCTCAATCCAGCCGCCGCCCAGCACGCGATCACCATCATACATCACGCAGGCTTGGCCTGGGGCAATGCCTGCTTGTGCCCCTTCAAAAATCACCTGTGCGGCATTATTTTTCAGCAACGTCACGCGGGCAGAAATCGGCGTGTGGGCGGAGCGCAATTTTACGGTCACGGGCAAATTATTGGGCGCAAGGTCGTGCGCAATCCAGTTCATTTCCCGCAATTGGCAACCAGTTGCCAGCAGCGCGAGATACGGCCCTACAATCACTTGTTTTTTTTCGGCATCCACGCGCACCACATAAAGCGGTTCTGGCGCGGCGATCCCAAGCCCACGGCGCTGCCCCACCGTGTAGTGAATAATCCCGTGATGCGTGCCAAGCACGCGGCCATCCACATGCACAATCTCGCCACCTTCCGCCGCACCGGGGCGCAATTTCTCAATCACGGACGCATAGCCGCCTTCGGGCACAAAACAAATATCTTGGCTGTCAGGCTTGTCAGATACCTCTAGGCCAAAGCGTTCGGCAATGGCGCGGGTTTCGTCTTTATGTTTGCTGCCCAATGGAAAGCGCAAAAAATCGAGCTGTTCGTTGGTGGTGGCAAATAGGAAATAGCTTTGGTCTTTTTCTTGCGCAATGCCGCGATGAAGTTCTGCGCCAGCGGCACCCATATGGCGCTGCACATAATGGCCGGTGGCCATCACATCCGCGCCGAGTTCTTTGGCGGTGGTCAGCAAGTCTTTAAATTTCACGGACTGGTTGCATTTCACGCAAGGGATGGGGGTTTGCCCTGCGAGGTACGTTTCTACAAAATCATCCATCACCGCGTCTTTAAATTTGCTCTCGTAATTGAGCACATAATGCGGAATGCCTAATGCGTCCGCCACGCGGCGCGCGTCTTGAATGTCTTGTCCTGCGCAGCACGCCCCTTTTTTGCCCACGGCGGCGCCATGGTCATAAAGTTGCAGGGTAATGCCAATCACCTCATAGCCTTCTTCGTGCAACAAGGCAGCCACCACCGAGCTGTCCACCCCGCCAGACATCGCCACCACCACGCGCGTCTGCGCGGGCAATTTAGCAAGGCCAAGGCTATTGAGTGGATGTGTCATAAATACATTTAACGTGAAGGTCGATACCAGCCGATGTATGCCGAAATAAGTGAAGTTGCAACTTTTGTATGGTCAATCAGGGGAGGAGTGCTTCACTTGTCGCTTGACGATAGCGGCGTCCAGCGTTAATAGCCAAAGCCAAATAAGCATGCTGCGTGAGTTGTTCGCAGCGAGCAAACAAATACTGAATTCTTTTATC
>JAIXRX010000160.1 GCA_027485005.1 Alphaproteobacteria bacterium | reverse complement strand
GCCACATTCGCTTCCCACATGGCAAAGGCCTGTGAAAAAGCAATCGCGGGAATCCCGCACAAAGTGCCTTCCATCGCGGCGGCTAGCGTGCCGGAATGCGTCACATCTTCGGCCACATTGTTCCCGCGATTCACCCCCGAAAGAATAAGATCTGGGCGCTTGCCATGCTTTGGCAACAGCTGTTCGACAGCCATCAACACGCAGTCCGTAGGCGTGCCACGCACCGAAAAACGGCGCTCACCATATTTAATATAACGAAGCGGTGAATGAATGCTCAGCGAGTGCCCTGCTCCGCTTTGCTCAGACTCTGGCGCCACCACCCACACATCGTCGGAAAGCTCCCGCGCGGCGGCTTCCAGCACCTTTAGGCCTTCGGCATGAATGCCGTCATCATTCGTTACCAAAATACGGCAACCAGAAAAATCGGTGATGGTGCGGTGGGTGCTCATTATTTCTTCTCAATCTTGGTTTGGCCATACATGTAAGGGCGCAGCGCTTCAGGAATTTCAATGCTGCCGTCGGGCTGCTGATAATTTTCCATCACCGCCACCAAAGTGCGGCCAACGGCAAGGCCAGAGCCATTAAGCGTATGCACAAACTCGGTGCCTTTGCTGTCTTTCGGGCGGTAGCGCGTTTTCATGCGGCGGGCTTGGAAATCCCCACAATTCGAGCAGCTGGAAATTTCGCGGTAGCGGTCTTGGCCGGGCAACCACACTTCAATGTCATAGGTTTTGCGCGAACCAAAGCCCATATCCCCCGTGCAAAGCAACATGGTGCGGAATGGCAGGCCAAGGCGTTTCAGCACTTCTTCTGCGCATGCCGTCATGCGCTCATGTTCAGCGTCTGATTCTTCTGGGCGCGTAATGCTCACCAATTCCACTTTGCTAAATTGATGCTGACGAATTAGGCCGCGTGTGTCGCGCCCTGCCGAACCCGCTTCCGAACGGAAGCACGGCGTATGCGCAGTAAAACGGCGGGGCAACGTGTTGTCATCCAAAATACTGTCGGCCACGATATTGGTCAGTGACACTTCGGCAGTTGGAATCAACCAGCGGCCATCCGTGGTCTTGAATAAATCTTCTGCAAATTTCGGCAACTGCCCCGTGCCATACATGCTTTCATCGCGCACCATCAGCGGTGGGCTCACTTCCGTATAGCCATATCCTCTCGTGTGCATATCTAGCATAAAGGCTGCCAGTGCGCGTTCCAACTTCGCGAGGGCGCCACTCAACACACAAAAACGTGCGCCAGCAATTTTAGCGGCGGTTTCAAAATCCATCATGCCCAAGGCTTCACCCAAATCAAAATGCTCTTTCGCATTCTCCATTTTCTTCGGCTCGCCCCACACGCGCACCTGCACATTGCCATTTTCATCTTCGCCCACTGGCACATCCGCTGCTGGAATGTTTGGAATGCGGCTTAAAGCTTCACTCAGCGCGTCTTGTGCATCGTCACTCACGGCGGCTTCGAGTGCCGCGATTTTATCTTTAATCTCGCCCGCTTCTACTTTCAGTGCTTCTGCTTTTGTTTTGTCGTCGCGCATCACCACACCAATGGCTTTAGCAATCTCGTTGCGTTTGGATTGCAGCGCTTGCAATTCGGTTTGCGCATTGCGCTTTTCAGCGTCTAGCTTCAAAAGCTCAGCGCTTTGCGGTGGCAAGCCACGGCGGGCAAGGCCAGCGTCAAATGCTTCAGGGTTTTCGCGAATCCATTTTATATCGTGCATAGCAGCCTCTGACAGATAATTTTTCTGCCACTAGCCATGCCGCTTTTAGAAGTAAAAAGCAATAAAAACTGGGACAAAAAACAGCGCCGCCGCCGTGCTGATGAGCACTGTTGTCGCCACTTTGTCTGGATGCACGCCAAGAATCGACGCAATCGAGACTGCATTGGCCGCCAGCGGCGTGATGGAAAGCAGAATCAGCGAAGCATGCATTAGGTCGTTGTAAATATGGAAAAACTGGCTGTCTGCCCACACCACCAGCACCGCAAGCACCGGCCAGCACACAAATTTTGCGAAAAATGCGAGGGACAAAAACGGCATATCCACTTCCACTTTTTTCATGCGCGCAATGCCCAAGCCCACAATCATCATGCCCATCACAATATAACAGCCGCGCAGATTGAGGAAAAAGTCGTTCAGGACTGTCGGAATCGGCAAATGAAACATGCCAAACAGTACGCCAAAAAACAGGGAGTAAAGCTGTGGCAAATGCGCCAAGCGCTGCCATGTATTGCGCTCTTGCACATAGTTTGGTGCGTTCTTCGAGGCCAACACAAACCCCACCGTATTTTCAAACAAATTCATGCCCAAAAACGCGATGATATAGATGCCCATAATCTCTTCACCAAACATGAAAAGCGCAATGGGAAGGCCGAAATACCCTGTGTTGGCGGTGCCTGCCATCAGCGAGAGCACATTGGCGCGTTGGTCCTTCAGGCTGCGCTTACCCACATGATAAAACGTCACGCCAAGTAGCACGCTGATGCCGTAAACCAGCAGCAGCAAGGAAAGAATGGAGAAGGTAATATCGAGCCGCGCAATGGCATGAAAAAGAACCAGCGGTGAGATGATGTAAAACACCAATAGGGCCACGTTTTTGCCTTCAATATGCAGCAAGCGCCCCGCCAAAAAACCAAGCCCCACATAGGCATAAAGCGGAATCATCTTCAGCAGTAAGGTGGTGAATACACCCCATTCTTGCGCATAATTGGTCATGAATTCTGCTATCATGTTTCGCTCACAATCTCTGGCTTTGGCACAAGGTCTTCGTCTGCCTCATCTTTCGGTTCAATTTTGCGGCACACCAGAATCGAAAGCTCGTATAAAATGAGCATCGGCACCGCAAGCGCCAGTTGGCTCACCACGTCTGGCGGGGTTACAATCGCGGCAATCACAAACACGCCCACAATCGCAAAACGCCGCCCCTGCTTAAGCATCTGTGCAGTTATCACACCCATTTTAGCAAGCAACGCCAACACCACTGGCAATTGAAACGCCAAACCAAACGCCATCACAATATGCATGATGAGTGACAGATATTCGCTCACGCGCGCTTCCAGTTGAATCGGCAAACTGCCCTGCCCGCCAGCGGTTTCAAAGCCCACAAAAAACTTCCACGCCATGGGCAACACACCATAATAAGCGAGTGCAGCACCTGCTAAAAAAAGGATGGGAGCCGCGAGAATAAAACCCACAAAACTTTGTTTTTCCTTGGCGTATAAACCGGGCGCGACAAAGCGGTATGCTTGATAAATTATCACCGGAAACGCCAGAATAAACCCGCCAAAAAACGCAAGTTTAACATAAGTAAAAAAGGCTTCCGTCAGACCGGTATAAATCATGCGGCGCGATTCTGGGTGTGGCAGCGCTGCCGCCAGCGGGCGCAGTAAAAATTCATAAATTTGCGCAGCAAAATAATAACTCAACCCCATCCCCAGCAGCAACGCCACTGCCGAATAAAACACGCGCTGTTTGAACTCCGCTAAATGCGCAAGGAGTGGCGCGCGTGTGGATTCATGCGGGTTATCGTGGCTCATCAGCGCTCTCATTTTTTGGCGCAGCCACTGGCTTGCGTGAAGCATCCACCACATCATCTAAAGCATAGGACGCATAATGCTGGCCATCATCGCCTTGAATCATTTTTACACTTTGCGTGATTTCTTTTTGCGTTTCCTGCAACTCGTCCAGCATCAAGGTTTTGTCGATTTGCGCATGAACGTCCTGCACAAAGCGCTTCAACCAGCGCCACGCTTTAATCACACTGCGCAACACTTTGGGCAAATCTTCTGGCTTTAGAAACAGCACCGCGGCTGTCAGCATCAATAAAATTTCGCCCCACGAAACCTCAAACATATGCGGTTACATGGTCGGTTTATTGTGGTCGTGCTCAATCTCTTTGGTGGTTGGCGCGCTTGGTTTTTCATCTTCTTTCAAACCATCACGCAAGGCGCGAATGCCTTTGCCAATGTCACTCATCACGCGGGGCAAACGGCCAGCGCCAAACACCAACAGCACCACCAGCAAAACAATCACCCAGTGCAAAATGCTTCCAAAACCCATGGTCGTCTCCTCTCGGCTAAGCCGCTTGTGTGGTATAGTTTAATGCCGTTTGAATGGCGGCCTCACCACTCGCTAAATCGAATGATAAAGGCGAACGCAACATGTCCGCACAGCGTTTCGCGCGGCGCACCCCGTCAGCGTCCAACGGGCGCAGAGCCGACGCAATCGCGGTCATTTCGTCCATCTTGCCATTGCAATGAAGCACAAGGTCACAGCCCGCTTCCAAGGTTTGGCGGGTCAATTCTTCAAACGTGCCTTTCAGCGCTTTCATCGAAAGATCGTCCGACATCAGCATGCCATCATACCCCATCTTTTCGCGGATATAACGGATAGCGATTGGCGACAAAGTAGCTGGCAAAGCCGCGTCCAGCGCGTGGTAGCGAATATGTGCGGTCATACCAAGCGGAATGTCCGCCAGCGCCACAAAGGGCGCAAAGTCGGTGGCTTCCAATTCTGCCAGTGGCGTGTGCACTTCGGGCAGATCTTCGTGGCTGTCCGCCAGTGCGCGGCCATGCCCTGGCACATGTTTAAGCACTGGCAATACGCCCGAATCCAACAAACCTTGTGCCATTTCATGCGCAAGGGTGGCCACTTGCTCTGGCGTTTCACCATACGCACGATTACCGATAATATCATGCGCGCCTTTAATGCGCAAATCCGCAACAGGCGCACAATTCACGGTAATCCCAAGGCTGTGCAGTGCGGCACCAATCATGCGGCCATTGGCATAAATCGCTTCTTTCGCGGCAGCCATATCGCCTTGCTGCGCGGCTTCCGCCATCGCGCCGGCAGCAGGGAATGTTGGCCAATGCGGTGGCTTCAAGCGCGCCACGCGCCCGCCTTCTTGGTCAATCAGAACTGGCAATG
>JAIXRX010000152.1 GCA_027485005.1 Alphaproteobacteria bacterium | reverse complement strand
TATTCCAGATTGCAGGGCACTAACTAAACTGCTAAGTATAGTAAATCTATTAACCTTTTGGAATTCGTCGAATTTATGAAAAAAGCCCCCATCATATTTGTGATACTTTTGCTCGCGGTTGCAGGCGCTGGCTATTGGATGTTCTTGCGCCCTCACGCCATGGGCGGCCCACCCAAATTTGCAACCCCTGTGGAAGTGGCTCTGGTTGCCGCTGAGCCACTCAAAGATACACTCTCTGCGGTTGGCACGTTGAAGTCCAATGAATCCGTGATGATGCGCCCTGAAATTCAAGGCCGTGTGGAAAAAATTCATTTCAATGAAGGCCAAGTGGCAAAAAAAGGCGCACTGCTGATTTCGCTCGACGCTAGTATCTATGATGCGGAAGTGAAGCAAGCACAAGCCAATCTGCGCCTTGCCCAGCTTAGCTATGAGCGGGCGCGCAAACTCACCAAAAGCGGTGCCACCAGCCAATCTCGCCTTGACCAAGCGCGCGCAGATCTAGGTGTGGCGCAAGCGCAGCGCGACGTTGCCATTACCCATCGCGATAAAACCCGCATCCTTGCGCCATTTGATGGCACAGTGGGATTGCGCAATGTCAGCCCGGGAGATGTGGTGAATGCTGGCCAAGACCTCGTGCATTTCCAGAGCAATAATCCGATGAAAGTGGAATTTACCCTGCCAGAAAATGCGAGTGAGAAAGTGCAAGTGGGTCAAATGCTAAGCATCACCATTGACGCCCTGCCGAACCAAACCTTTGAAGGCAAAGTTTATGCGGTGGATCCACAAATCGATTTGCAAGGCCGCAGCCTCACTGTGCGCGCCATGGTAGCGAATGACAATAACGTGCTGCGCGCAGGCTTCTTTGCGCAAGTGCAACTCGTGCTCGGTGAAAAATCCAATGCACTCACTGTGCCAGAAACTGCCATTGTTCCGCAAGGTGGGATGACAGGTGTGTTTGTGGTGGGTGCCGACAATAAAGTAGAGCTACGCCCAGTAAAAATCGGCACACGATTTGACGCCAAAGTGGAATTGTTGGAAGGTGTTAAAGCGGTTGAGAAAGTGGTGGTCGCTGGCCATCTGAAACTTTACCCTGGCGCAGAAGTAATGGTGATGGACAAAGCCGCCGCACCAGCTGCTGCCCCTGCTGCTCCTGCCGCAGAAAAAGCGGAAGAAAAAGCCCCAGCCGCTGAAGCCCCTGCAGCGGAAAGCACAGAAAAAGCACCAGAAGCATTAGACCTAAAAACCAACGACAAACCCGCCGAGTAATCGCTCATGAGAATCGCAGAAATTTCTATCACTCGCCCCGTTCTTGCGATTGTTGTTAACCTCATGTTGATTTTGTTGGGGCTGGTTTGTTACGACCGCCTTAGCGTGCGTGAATACCCGAACATCGACGTACCAGAAGTGACCGTCGAAACGCGCTATCCGGGTGCTGATGCGCGTATCATGGAATCGCAAGTCACCAAACCACTGGAAGATTCTCTCTCGGGCATTGAAGGCATCGACTTCATCCGTTCGATTTCCCGCGCAGAAAATAGCCAGATTACGGTGCGCTTCAAACTCGAGCGCGACCCAGATGCCGCCGCCGCCGACGTGCGTGACCGCGTGGGGCGTGTGCGCCAAGCATTGCCAGAAGAAATCGACGAGCCGATTGTGGCAAAAGTGGAAGCGGATGCGCAACCGATTATCTGGCTCGCGCTTAGCTCCGATCACCATTCCGCCATGGAAACCAGTGAAAAAGCGGATTTGGTGGTCAAAGATAAACTCCAAACCATTCCGGGCGTGGCCAGCGTGCGCATCTTTGGTGAGCGCCGTTTTTCCATGCGTATCTGGTTAAATCGCGAGCGCATGGCCGCGTATAATCTTACCACGCTGGATGTCGAAAATGCCCTGCGCGCACAGAATGTGGAAATTCCTTCAGGCCGCATTGAATCCGTGCAACGCGAATTTACGGTGCTGACGCAAACTGACCTCAACACGCCAGAGCAATTCAACGAAATCATCATTAAAAACACCGACCAAAGTTATCTGGTGCGGATGAAAGATGTGGCGCGTGTGGAGCTTGCCCCGCAAGAAGAGCGCCAGATTACCCGCTTTAATAACAAGCAATCCATCGCGCTCGGTGTCATCAAACAATCCACCGCCAACCCGCTGCAAATCTCCAGCGCCATCCGCAATGCCTTGCCAGAATTCGATAAATTATTACCCAACGGCATGAAGCTGCAAGTAGCGTATGACTCTTCCGTTTTCATCGACCAGTCGCTTAAATCCGTGTTCAAAACCATTGCCGAAGCGGTGTTGCTGGTGGTGTTGGTGATCTATCTTTTCCTGCGCAATTTCCGCGCCACCACCATTCCACTCGTCACCATTCCTATCTCGCTCATTGGCACACTCGCCATCATGTATTGGCTCAATTTCTCCATCAACACCCTCACGCTATTATCGATGGTGATTGCGGTCGGGCTAGTGGTGGATGATGCGATTGTGGTACTTGAAAACACTTATCGTCACATTGAAAATGGCATGGATTCGCTGCATGCGGCTGTCAAATCCGCGCGTGAAATCAGCTTTGCGGTGCTTGCGATGACGATGACCTTGGTCGCGGTATTCGCCCCTATCGCCTTCACTCCGGGGCGTACCGGCAAGCTCTTTGTGGAATTTGCGCTCACGCTTGCCGCAGCGGTTGCCGTGTCGGGTATCACGGCGCTGACACTGACGCCGATGATGTGCTCGCGCATGTTAAAGCACGAAGAATCACGCCCCAATCATTGGACCGGAAAAGTAGAGCGCTTCCTTAATCGCATGGAAGTAGGCTACCGCCGCGTCCTCAGCAATGTGATTGCGGCACGCAAATGGGTGTTTGCCAGCGCTGGCTTGCTCGTCATCCTCATGGCGGGTTTGTTCCTCTCTAGCCCGTCCGAACTTGCCCCTGCGGAAGATCGCGGCGTGGTGTTTGCCGTCACGGTCGCCCCCGAAGGTTCCACGGTGCAATATTCCGACGGCTACGCCAAACAGGTGGAAAAAATTCTACAATCCCAGCCTGAAGCGGCATGGAATTTCATGGCGATTGGTTTTCCGCAAATCACCCAAAGCTTTGGTGTGCTTGGCCTGAAACCATGGAATGAGCGCGATGTGAAAAGCATGGATATTGTGGGTAAAGTAAGCCCGCAACTCTTTGGTATTCCGGGCGTACTAGCCTTCGGCATTAACCCGCCATCCCTTGGTCAGCGTGGCACTAGTCGCCCTGTGGAATTTGTGGTTCAAACCACTGGCACCTACGAAGATTTGAACGCCATCAATGACAAAGTTATGGCCAAATTGCGCACCAATCCTGTCTTTATTATGCCCGACAGCGATTTGAAATTGAACAAACCCGAAGTGCGCGTGCAAGTGAATCGCGACAAGCTGGCAAGCCTTGGCATTCAAGTGAGCGAGGTGGGCCGCACGCTGGAAACCATGCTCGGTGGGCGCGAGGTCACACGCTTCAAGCGTAGTGGCCAGCAATATGACGTGGTGGTAAAAATCGAAGACAAAGACCGCACCAGCCCCAATGACTTGAGCAACATCTATGTGCGCTCCAAATCTGGCCAGATGGTGCCGCTTTCCAACGTGGTTTCCTTTGAAGAAAGCGTTGCCCCACGCGAGCTTAATCGCTTCAACAAACTCCGCGCTGCCACCATTCAAGCCAATCTCGTGCCGGGCTATCCACTGGGGCTCGCGCTCGAATTCATGGAAAAAACCATCAAGGAAGTCGCGCCCGAAGCCAATTTCGATTACGGCGGCGTCTCACGCGAATATAAAGAATCCAGCGGTGGTATGGGCTTGCTCTTTGGCCTTGCGCTTGGCTTTATTTTCCTCGTGCTCGCAGGGCAGTTTGAAAGCTTCCGCGACCCTGCGGTGATTCTAGTCAGCGTGCCACTCGCACTCACGGGCGCTTTGGTGGCCATGCGTTTCACGGGTGGCTCGCTCAACGTGTATAGCCAGATTGGTTTGGTGGCGCTCATCGGCCTCATCAGCAAGCACGGGATTTTGATGGTGGAATTTGCCAACCAACTTCAAGAGCGCGGCACGGCTATGCTGGACGCGATTATTGAAGCCTCCACCTTGCGCCTTCGCCCGATTCTGATGACCACCGCCGCCACCATCCTCGGTGCGTTGCCACTCGCGATTGCCACGGGTGCTGGGGCGGAAAGCCGTCAGGCCATCGGCTGGATTATCGTGGGCGGTATGAGCTTTGGAACACTCATGACATTATTTGTGGTGCCATGTTTCTACCTGCTGATTTCCAAACCGCGCCACTTGGTGCAGATTGACGAAAGCAAGTTGCAGGCATAGGCTTAACCTATGGAATTTTTCTTGCTCCCTTGGTGGGCGTGGTGCCTATGCACCAGCGTTCTTTTTGCCAGCTTTTTGTGGGTTAATGGGCATTACCGCCTTGCGCCCGCACGCCTGATTCTTATGCGCTCCGTGGTGGGCGTGGTGCTGTTGTCCCCCGCGCTTTTCTTCATCACCTTCCCCACCGATCCCATGTTTTACGCATGGATGGTGGCGGCCTCGCTCGCAGGCTATGGCTTTGACATGATCGCCTACCGCGTGATTGCCGAGGTCGG
>JAIXRX010000209.1 GCA_027485005.1 Alphaproteobacteria bacterium | reverse complement strand
AGCGCGAGCGGGCGAAGGTTTTCGGCTACTTCCAGAAACTCAAAAATCTGCATGCCATTCAGCGCCAGCCAAATAAAGAACGGCCAAGTGAGCGCGCTGAGAATCAAGCCGCTCCATGGAAGGCGGGCGGCTTTGTCATGTGCCCCTGCGCCATGCGCTTGCGCCACCAGCGTTTGCACGCTCAAACCCAAACCACCCATAAGTAAGGCAGACACGTTGATACATTGAAAAATAGCGCCCACGGCGGCAGTCGCGTCCACGGAAATAGAGCTGATAAACCATGTGTCGGTGATACCGAGGATGGCCTGAATGCCGCTATAAACAAAAAGCGGCCATGCCATGCGCATAATCGCGCGATAATCCACGCCCCAGCTGCCATTGGGCAGAAGCTTACGTGCGGGTAGATTTTCGGTGTGGACAGTTGACATCATAAGGCATGAGCATCTAGGTGGTGCGAGATATAATGTCAATGAGAGGTGTGCGATGGACGATAAACAAGCATGGATGACGGCGCGGTTGCAACAGCTATTTGCGCCAGAGTTTTTGGATGTGGAAGATGAGTCCGGCAAACATGCCGGCCATGCCGGTGCCCGTCCCGAAGGCCAAACGCATTATAAAATTACCATGGTGTCTGCGGCGCTCAACGGCCTAAGCCGTGTGGAGCAACACCGCAAAGTGAATGACGCCCTGAAAGAAGCGTTCGGCGCTGGGCTGCACGCACTGGCGTTAAATTTGAAGGGGAATTAAGCCACTTCTTCGCTATTGGCAGGTGCCATCGCCCCAGCTGAAAGCTCAACGCCTTCTAAACCAAGCAGGTAAATTTTAGAGTCCAAGCCCCAGGCAAAACCACCCAAAGTGCCGTCAGTGCGCAGCACACGGTGGCAGGGGATCATGAGCGGGAGTGGGTTCGCGCCAC
Source organism: Alphaproteobacteria bacterium (assembly GCA_027485005.1). Taxonomy (GTDB): domain Bacteria; phylum Pseudomonadota; class Alphaproteobacteria; order Rickettsiales; family JAIXRX01; genus JAIXRX01. Next base: position 1,652 of record JAIXRX010000209.1, on the reverse strand, counting down.
AGGCAGAGCCCACCGCGCGCACCGCGTCTGGCTCACCAATTTCTTTGGCAAGCTGTTGGTAGCTCACCGTTTCACCACGAGGAATGGTTTGCAGCTGCGCCCATACGCGGCGTTGAAAAGTGGTGCCGCCAATCGGCTGTGTACGCACAGAAAAACTGGTGCGTTTGCGCGCCAAATATTCTTTTACTTCCTGTGCAGCAGCAGCCATTAAACTATGGTCAGGGGTAATGGTAAGGTCGGCATGAGTTTCCAGAAAAGATGCCATTTCACCCGCCAGTGTTTCCGGGCTTGGGGCATGAAGAATCGCGCTTACCGCACTTTCTGTACCAATAATAGCCAATGAGCCCAGTGGCGTTTCGGTCAGAGTGGTGTAATACATATGTGGCATATCAAACCTCGTGTTATTTTTTTAATTTGCGCGCATGGGTGGCAGCGTTTTTTGCTAACCCCAAACGGTGTAGCACTTCTGTGGTTAGGCTGTCTACTTCTTGTGCGGCTTTGCTACGCGGCACCACTTCACCAGCGGTCATGCCATGCACAAAACAACCAGAATAAGCCACGCGGTTACCCATTTGTGTATTGGTCAGTTCAGGCAGTTCTTTTGCAATCAGTTCCGCCAATTTAGATTGCGGTGGCACGCGGTTAAGCACCAGTTGCACGGGCACTTTGGCTTGCCGCGCGAGGGTAACGATGGCGCTGGTGGCCCACACATCCGCAGGGGAGGGCTGCACGGGCACCACCACCAAATCGGCGGCGGCAATCGCGTGTTTCGCGTCAGATTCGGTATGGGGCGGGCTGTCGATCAGGATAATGTCGTGTGATTTTTGCAACCGTTCTACCTCCGAAGGAATGCGCCAACCCGAGACAGTTTTAAACGTTAGGCCTGCCATTTCCTCGCCAAAGTTTTTCACCCGAATGCCATACCAATGGGTGAGGGTGCCTTGCGGGTCAATGTCAATCGTCGCCACTTTCCAGCCGCGTTCAGCCAGTGCCACAGCTAAGTGTGCCGCAAGCGTGGTTTTGCCAGCCCCACCTTTTTGTTGGCCAACTGTGATGACTTTTGCGCGTTTTAAAATCATGAATAACCCATTGCTATTAACAGCCATTTTGCTTACATCCACGCTACAATTTCTAAGTGGGAGAGTCAATCTTATGAGCAGCCCTGTCCTTGTGTTATCCCCAGAAAACATTCGCCAAGCCGCACAAGCGCTGGCGGCTGGCCAAGTGATTGGCTTTGCCACAGAAACAGTGTTCGGTATCGGTGCTGACGCCCGCAACCCCAAGGCATTGCAAGCGATTTACGAGCTAAAAGGCCGCCCAGCCAGCATGCCGCTGCAACTCTTGGTACCAAGCCGCATGGCCGCAGAGGCTTTGGCGGATTTCTCATTGTCCGCGCGCAAGGTGGCCTCGGTTTTTTGGCCAGGGGCGCTCACCCTGATTGTACCTCCTAAAAACCCCGCTGAATTTCCGCCACAGGCGGTTTCAGGCCAAGGGATTGGTTTGCGCGTGCCAAACCACGCGGTGGTGTTAGAGCTTTTAAAGGTGTTTGACGCACCCATTGCGGCCAGCAGCGCGAATCTCAGCGGGCAGCCTGCGGCCACGAATGCCAAAGAGGTGCTACAAAGTTTTGGAGCAGGGTTGGCGCTGATTCT
>JAIXRX010000056.1 GCA_027485005.1 Alphaproteobacteria bacterium | reverse complement strand
GTCAGCGAAAATTGCTGATCGATGGCCTTAATTGCTTTGATATTTTCCGCTAATTCTCCTTCAGACAAGCTATCAGCCGCCTCATCTTCTATCACTGGCGTTACATCTTTCATGGTCGCCGTTTCGACGCGCTGGGCGGCTTCTGCGGCCTGAGCTGCACGGGTGGCGGCGGCTTCGCGCGGGTCAAACCCTACATCCTTGCCCAAGGTGTTACGCAACCGCAAACCAATGAAAATGGCTATCGCCGCTAAAAATAAAATATCAGCAAATGGAAAATCAGACATGAGAACGCCTCTTTGAGTTGAATGATTTTGTTCTAAAGCAAAACACGCGCCTAGAAAAGCCAAAGATTGATTGCTTGCTTTATCAAGCGCATTTGCTTAGTTTCCATACAAATAAAACATCTAAAGGAAGTATCAATATGTCTGCAGAAAATGCAAATCCAACTGGCGCCACCTTTGCTATTCGCGCACAATATGTCAAAGATTTGTCGTTTGAAAATCCCCATGCGCCTGACTCACTGCGCACTCCTTCCGACAAACCACAAATTGAAGTGGGCATGGATTTAGGGGCATCACGCTTACAGACCAATTTGTTTGAAGTAGCGCTGAAACTCTCCGTCAAAGCATCAGCCGAGGGGAAAGTGATGTTTATGACCGAGCTGACCTACGCCGCCGTTGTTGAGCTTTCAGGTATTTCGGACGATAAAATCGAGCCTGTACTCATGGTCGACGTGCCGTTTATTGTATTCCCATTCGCACGCCGCGTGATTGCAGACGCGACCCGTGACGGTGGCTTCCCACCATTATTGCTCGAGCCAATGGACTTCCGCAGCCTTTATTTGCAAAAAGCCACCCAAGCCAAAGCCAGCTAATTCACGCTTTTCCATAGTGGGTTTTTCAGCTTCGCCAAAAAGGCTCCATGCGCGGCCAGCTCTTCCTCATTCGCGGGGAAACTGCGCACGGGAAAATGGCTGAGATTTTGGGCGTCCCGCGCGGCTTGCTCGGCCATTGCCGCGTGGTGCAGCGCCATATTTTCTTGCCGCCCACCCATCAGTTCCAAATACACATCCGCTAGCAGTAACGCATCCAGCAAAGCGCCGTGCAGTGTGCGTGAGGACAAATCAATGTTAAAGCGCTTACACAGCGCGTCCAAACTTGCGGGCGCACCAGGGAATTTGCTGCGCGCCATGCGCACCGTATCGGTTGTGCGGTCCATCGGCAAAGCGTCTGCGCCCACGCGCACCAGCTCGGCATTAATAAATTTCATATCAAAACTGGCGTTGTGAATCACTAAGGGTGAGTCACCAATAAACAACAAAAAATCTTCCACCACCTCAGCAAAAAGCGGTTTGTCCGCCAAAAATTCAGCGGAAAGCCCATGCACGCGCTCAGCCTCCATCGGCATATCGCGCTCGGGGTTCAGATACACATGAAAGGTTTTGCCGGTGGCCACCCGCCCCATCATTTCCACGCAGCCAATTTCCACTATGCGGTGGCCGCTGGCGGGGTCGAGGCCGGTGGTTTCTGTATCTAGCGCAATTTCTCTCATTTTCCTGCCTTCATGTATGGTTTTTGTGTTATTTTTCTATTCAATGAAAATAGTGGATTGTCATTAAACTGACATATAATTTTGTTATACCGAATATGTTAAATTAATTTTTCACGTTAACAAGCCACTATTTGAAATAGTCGTGGCGAACAAAAATGAAAAAGTTATCTGAGGCCAGACGAGCCTTTATCCGCTGGGTGGAGCTGCCTCCATCTAATCAAGATGCGGTACTGTTTATATTTGTTATTGGTGCTGCCTTTATATACGCATTTGCCAAAAACAAATTATTAATAGACATGTTCTATGTTGCAATTTTTTACTTGCTATTTGCCCTTTTTATTCGCGCATTAGCGACTAGAAAATGGCAAAAGTCAGTTGATAGGATAGCTGTTATCTTTCTATTATATATCAGCGTCACATGGTTATTTACGGCTTTACTGTATTGGGTCGGCGTTGGACATATCCAAATAATCAAAATTTTTGACTATCATTATTTGATCGAAGATGTGGCCAGAGCAATAATTTTTTATCTCATGGTATATCTTTTCTGGTATGAAGAATTACTGTTGTGGTTGAAAAAATAATTAGTCGAACAAAAACCCTCCCTCTACCAAGAGCGGGAGGGTTTTTGTTGATTACTCTTTGGCGTCCAACAATGCTTTAATCATGCGCATAGTGTGGGCTTTGCCAAGGCCGGTGGGAATCACGGCATCTGCCGCGCGGCGCTTTTCAGCGTCCGGCCATTGGCGCGCGAGAATCGCCTGCAATTTTTGCGGCGTCATGCCCTTGCGTTTCAGGGCGCGTTGCTGCTGAATAGCTTTCGGCGCACTCGCCACCCACACCTCATCACACAAGCCATCTGCGCCTGTTTCAAACATCAAGGGCGCTTCAAAAAACACCAGCCCTGCCCCTTCGCGCGCGCATTGTTTCAACCACGCCAAATTCGCGGCGCGCACTTTCGGCAGCACAATCGCTTCCAGCTGATTCAGCTTTTCCTCATTCCCAAATACTTCTGCACCCAACGCTTTTCTGTCCACGCCGCCATCCTCTGCGCGCACATTCGGGAAGGCCGCCAAAACTTCTTCCACCGCCGCACCACCCGCCGCCAGCAGCTGGTGCACCACAGCGTCTGCATCCCTGAATCGTGCGCCACGAAACGCTACCTTACACAGTTTCATCACCGTGCTCTTTCCCATCGCAAAGCTGCCTGTAATGCCAACTATCCACATGGTTTTGGCTCCAGCACTTCTAACAAATGCGCTCGTAATGCGCCGCTCACCTCGGGTTGCACGCCAAACCATGACGCGTAAGCCGCTTGCGCCTGAAACATCAACATGCCCAAGCCATCGACCGTGCG
>JAIXRX010000075.1 GCA_027485005.1 Alphaproteobacteria bacterium | reverse complement strand
GTGCAATGCGGTGAGTATGTATAAGTACAAACAAGAGCAATGTTTGTTTGATGTGTATGTGAGGAATAAATGAAATTATTGATTCTGGTGGTCGCCTATGAAGCCAGCGCGCATATTGCGGATGTATTGCAGCGCACTAGAGCCGTGTTGCCGCAGCTGCCAGAAGGTTGGAGTGCTGAGGTGCTGGTGTCGGACGATGGTTCGAAGGATAACACCACGGATATTGCAAAAGCAGAGCTAGAGAAGCTTAGCTTGGCAGGGCGGGCAGTAAAGCTGGCAGTAAATCAAGGCTATGGCGGCAACCAAAAAGCAGGGTATGCTTACGCGATTCAACATGGATGTGATGCCGTGATATTACTGCATGGCGACGGACAATATGCGCCAGAATTGATGCCAAAACTGCTCATGCCTTTTGCAGATGATGGCGTAGAGGCGGTGTTTGGTTCGCGCATGACAGACTATAAACAAGCGCGTGCGGGCGGTATGCCCCTATATAAAATGCTAGGTAATATTGCTCTCACGAAATTGCAAAATAAACTGCTTGGTTCATCGCTCAGCGAGTTTCATAGCGGCTACCGTATTTATCGTACGCGTGCGCTGGCGCAGATTCCGTTTTTGGATAATGCCAATTGGTTTGATTTTGATACGGACATTATTATTCAGCTGGTGCGCCGTGGTTTGCGCATTCACGAAGTGCCGATTCCCACGCATTATGGGGATGAGGTGTGCCGCGTAAATAGTGTCAAATATTCGCAGAAAATTTTGCATTCCACCCTTCTTTCTTGTGTGCCAAACATTGGCCAGCGTGTGAAAAAATTTGATGATGCGCGAAGCTGGCGAGATGGTATAACCGAATCATTCAGAACACTTTACACCCAAACCTTTGGAGAAAATTTATGATCGAGAAGAAATTGGCAGATCTGGGCATTCAACTCCCAACGCCTGCGGCACCTGTTGCTAATTATGTGGGCTTTGCTGTGCTTGGCAATCAGGTGATTATTTCGGGCCAACTGCCTTTGCAAGAGGGCAAGCTGGCATTTACTGGCCATGTGGGCAGTGATGTGACTTTGGAAGATGCACAAAAAGCCGCTCGCATTTGCGGCATTAACATTTTGGCGCAACTTAAGAGCGCGTGCGGTGGTGATTTAAACCGCGTGAAGCGTTGCGTGCGTTTGGGCATTTTTGTCAATTCCAACAGCGAATTTATTGACCAACCGAAAGTCGCGAACGGCGTGTCGGATTTGATGGTCGAAGTGTTTGGTGATGCTGGTAAGCATGCGCGTGCTGCGGTGGGCGTTAATACCTTACCACTAGGTGCAGCTGTTGAGGTGGAGGCCTTGTTCGAGATTGTTTAAGCCTCTGATTGCCTGATTATTACCGTTTTGTGTTAATAAATTTTGAATATTAATCACTCATTAAGAAAAAATAGGGTATAAATTGATTAACAGAGAATAGTTAAGAGGGCGATATGCTTAAGGGCGGTGATAAATGATCCAGTCAGTGAAAGTGGTTATTTTTTCTGCTTGTATGGTTCTGTCGAGCTTTGTTTCCCATGCGCAGGCCCAATCGGTTTGCGTAGAAGCTGAAAATCCGGTGTCCGGTAACCGATCAAATTCTAATCTCGTGTCGGGTATGGAGGGGCAGTATAATGGCTGTTACGGTAATGAATATGAGCACTCAGTGTATAATGTGACTGTGCCGAGTGCTGGGCCATATACGTTGAAAATGCGCTTTTCCTCTTCAGAATACCCTTATGCTGGTATTATTATTAATGGTGGCGCCCTCCAGCGGTTTAATTTAGGGCACTCAGGCAGCTGGAATACTTTTACGGATAAAGAGTTTCCTGTCACACTCAATGCAGGCACAAATACTATCCGCATTCAAGGCCCAGATGGCAATGTTGGGTACAAAGGAACCGGTGCATGTTTTAATTTGGATAATTTTTGTGTCACGCCTACAGTTAACTGTCCTTCTCCGATTGATGGATCGGCGCAGGCGGCGGGCATGTATTCTTATGATAATGTGACCAAATGTATGCAGGTGTGCGACGGCACTAAATGGATAAAATTAGGTGGTAATCAACCCAATATTAATCATTGTATTGGAGGATCTTTAGCAACAGGTCCTGTACAATGTTGGGGTAACTCGGGTTCGGGTGGGACAACGCCAAGCCCAACCATTACAGCAAAATCAGTTAAGGGCAATGCGGCGGGAGCGATGTGTGCGATCAAAGCAGATGATAGCGTCCAATGCTGGGGTAATGCCAGCAATGGTGGTACGACGCCAAGCCCAACAATCTTTGCCAAATCCATCAGTGGTTTTTCTATGAGTGGTGGTGGTGCAATGTGTGCCATTAAAACCGATGATACCGTTCAATGCTGGGGCAATGCCACGCGTGGTGGAACAACACCAAGCCCAACGATTTCTGCAAAGTCGCTCATTGCAAGCGACCGAGCGGTGTGTGCGATTAAGACCGATGATACTGTCCAATGTTGGGGAGAAGCTACTTATGGTGGCACAACTCCTAGCCCAACGATTTCTGCGAAGTCGCTGCATGCAGGTCTATATGCTATTTGTGCCATTAAGACCAATGATGATGTACAGTGTTGGGGGAATACATTCTTTGGTCCAGGTGTAACACCCAGCCCTACAATTAAAGCAAAAACTATTGTAGGTGGGGCACAAGCCATGTGCGCAATTAAAACAGATGATACCGTCCAATGTTGGGGGCAATCAAGTGGTGGCGGATCAACACCTAGTCCGACCATTTCAGCAAAATCTCTGATTGCATCAGCGGATGCTGATTCTGGCGCCATGTGTGCAGTGAAAATGGATAATACTGTTCAGTGCTGGGGCGAGTCGAGTAATGGTGGATCCACACCTAGTCCAACCATTTCAGCGAAATCATTGCATAATGCTAATAACTCTATCTGTGCAATTAAGACGGACAATACGGTGCAATGTTGGGGGTGTGGTGCATGCTCTAGCTCGACTGCGCCCAGTCCAACCATTACGGCGATGGATTTAACTGGTAAGGCGACGGAGAACAACTTCGCCAATACAGCATTTTGTGCAATTAAGGCCGATAATACCGTTCAATGCTGGGGGCACGCGACCTTTGGCGGAACAACGCCTAGTCCAATTATTGCGGTACACTCTATTGCTCATGGTGGAAATGCTTATTGTGCCATTAAAAAATAACGATTTATGATAAAAAAAGACGACAATAAATAAGCAGCTTATATTAAAAGGAATAGGCATATATGTTTAAACGGTTTTTCCTTTCGTTCATGTTTTTGCTGATGCTGCATGCCGCCCCTGCATGGGCGGTGAATTGCCCAACCTGTAATACAGCGAGTGAAGGAAAAATTTGTTATGCGACGGATGATAAAGCTCTGATGATCTGCAATGGCAGTACATGGGTGAATCAATCGGCCTCTTGCGGCTTGGCTATGCCTTCTCATAGCTGTGGAACGTGCAATACAGCCAATAATGGCAAGATTTGCTATGAAACCACTGCGGGCCTCACCTTTTTCTGTAATGGAACGTCGTGGCGTGGCACCCGACTAATGACCCCAGCCCCAGTAACCAGCCTTAATGCCTGTGGTTACACGGAAAAGGGAGTGATTGGAACGTGGAGTGACGGGCAGAGTACCTTGAATGTTGAAACCCGCCAATTTACCAGAAATGGCCAAAATGAATGGATTCTTACCACGACTGTGCCCAACAGCCCCATTGATAAACATTTTCCGCGCGGTGATAATTTCTTGGCAAGCGTGACGTTAAACGGCTCATTCAACGGTAGTTGCCTAAATGGTGGCGAAACAGCTTGGTATGGTTTGTCAAAACCCAG
>JAIXRX010000150.1 GCA_027485005.1 Alphaproteobacteria bacterium | reverse complement strand
CCCAGCACAGGGTTGCCCGCATGCACCCCAAAGCGTGCCGCATCAATCAATGATTGCGGGTGCTCAATGCGAAAACCAATCGAGAAAGGTTTGGCTTCCACATACACGCCGTTATCATATAGCATCTGGAATGTATCGCGCGAGCTATGGCCAATGGCCAACACCACATGGCGCGTGGCAATGGTTTCACCGCTCGCAAGTTTCACGCCGCGCACTTCGCGGGTGCCATCCGCACTTGTGTGAATGTCGATGTCTGTCACGCGGGATTCAAAGCGATATTCACCGCCCAATGATTCAATCTCATGGCGGATATTTTCCACCATTTTGACGAGACGAAATGTGCCAATATGCGGATGTGCAGCGGTGAGAATTTCTTCTGGCGCTTCGGCTTTCACAAATTCATGTAAAACTTTACGCCCCAAATAGCGCGGGTCTTTAATCTGGCTGTATAATTTTCCGTCCGAAAAAGTGCCCGCACCCCCTTCACCAAATTGCACATTTGATTCTGGCTGCAACACCGATTTACGCCACAACCCCCATGTGTCTTTGGTACGTTCTCTAACGATTTTTCCGCGCTCTAAAATAATCGGTTTAAAACCCATTTGCGCTAGCACCAGTGCGGCCAACAATCCGCACGGGCCAGCCCCAATCACCACGGGGCGTTCATGCATATTTTCGGGGCGGCGCGCCACAAATCGATACGCCATATCAGGGGCAGTAGCCACATGTTTATCTTTGCTTAAACGCTTGAGCACACTGGCTTCATTTTTCACTTCAACATCCAGCGTATAGACCAAAAAGATGGCCGCTTTTTTGCGTGCGTCATGCGCCCGACGAAACACGGTGCAGGACAATAAATCCTGCTTGCCAATGCCAAGTTTTGCAATGGCCGCATCCGTCAAAGCTTCGGGTGGATGGTCGAGCGATAATTTAATTTCAGTCAAACGAATCATAAAATATCAGGGGCTTTTGGTGAGTATCAGGAAAAAATCTTTTGAATGGTGGCGGCGTCTAACACACGGTAATCGCCTGCCTTCATGTCTTCAGGAATCGCAAGGCCACCCACCGTTTCGCGGTGCAGTGCTGCCACATGGTTGCCCACGGCTGCAAACATGCGGCGCACTTGGTGGTAGCGCCCTTCATGCAAGGTGAGGCGGGCGGTGGTATCGGAAAGCACCTCCATCTCCACGGGTAGAAGCGGTTTTTTTTCACTTTCTAGCATCAAAGTGCCGCTCGCGAATATCTCCGCTTCATCGCCGCGTAATGGCCGCTCTAGCGTGGCGTAATAGCGTTTTGCTACCTTCTGGCTCGGCGAGATGACTTTGTGCAGTAAAGCGCCGTCATCCGTCAGCAGCAGTAAGCCTGACGTTTCTTTGTCTAATCGGCCGATGGTGGAAAGCTGTGGTTCGCGCAATTTCCAGCGGGCTGGTAAAAAGTCATAGACCAAAGCGCCCGCGTCTTTGTGCGAGCAGGTGGCACCAAGTGGCTTATACAGCAGCACTACCATGCCAGGCAGTGGGTCGATGGGTTGATGATCCACTCGCAAGCGCGTCGGCACATCCGCACTCAACTCAATATGCATGTCTGCTTTCATCACCGGCGCGCCATCCAGCGTAATGCGTTCATTTACTACTAAAGCAGCCACTTCTTTGCGTGAGCCATAGCCCATATTCGCAAGCAATCGGTCAAGGCGCATGGTGCTCATATTATTTCTCGGCGTAAATAATTTTGAAACCATTTGCTTCCGCCACGCGCTCAACGTTGCGAAACAGCGTTTTTAGAGGCGCTTCATAGGGCAGATGGCGGTTCGCGGTCATCCAGCATTGTCCACCATCTTTCAGCAGGCTGGCAGCTTGTTTAATAAAATGTTGGCCAAGGCTTTGATCTTCCACGCCCGTGTCATGAAAAGGTGGGTTCATCACCACAAAATCCAGCGGTTGCAGCGTTGGCAATGTGTGGCGAATATCCGCCCAGATAAAACTGGCGCGGGTGTCGGTGATATTTTGTTTGGCAGCGTGAATCGCACGACGGTCAATATCAAGCAGGGCAATGCTTTTCACGGCGTCTGATGTAAGCGCTTTGTGGCTGAGCACACCAATGCCGCAGCCTAAATCACCGCCATGGCCTTGAAAGCTTGGCACATGCTCTAATAGCAAGGCGCTGCCCACATCCACCTTGTCCCATCCAAATACCCCAGCTTGCGTCCATAGGCCATGGGCGGGGTGTTGTTGTGGCGCGCCGGCGGCTAGTGCTTCTTCAATCGCCATTAAATTGGCAGGGCGTTTGGTATGGCAAATGCGGTGGTGGCTGCGCGATTCATCATACACATCGCACCCTAGCGCGCGTAATTCTTTGGCCATGCGCGTGCCGCCTTTGTCATTCGGTGCCATAGCAACCAATGGCGCTCCCACCGCCAGTGCACGCAGTGCCAGCGCAAACACATAGCGGCGCTCAATGGTGGAGTGCGGCGCGTAAAGCGTGGCACTTTGCAGGCTTTCTGGCGCGCAATCTTCCAGCGCAGGGCTTTGCGGCACTAACGGCGAAACCTGCACCGCTTCAGTATGCGCCGTGTGCAGCGCAAGCGGTATGTCACCCCATACAATATGAGAAAAAGAATGAGTCATGCCTTTTCACTAGCAGATTTACAAAAAATCCCAACCGGCGAATGTAATATTTTTTTGTCACATGACAGATGAATAAAAGTAATTGTAGAAAATACAAAAATTACAACAGCATAGCTTGTTTTCTTGGGTCGCCTAAATTTTGCACGCGATGTTATTAAAACGGAGCCGAAAGGGGCTGTTTTTTGGTTTATCTAGTCTACTTATAATTTTTCGATTTTTTAAAGATCAAAGCTCATCTGGTTCACTTCTTCTTTTTTTATTTGTTTTTTACGTAAAGGCGGACGATTTCGGCTACCTAGCTTTTGATTGACTAATCTTGATTCCTCTCTGAATCCTTCTTGTTTCCAGCGCTTTGAGATTTCCATACGAGCGTG
>JAIXRX010000016.1 GCA_027485005.1 Alphaproteobacteria bacterium | reverse complement strand
GTCGTCATCATGAAAAAAATCAGCAGCAAAAAGAAAATATCCACCAATGCCGTAAGCATGATGTTACTTTTCTGACGTAGCTGGCGATCAAATTGCATGGCGCGGCAAACTAGAAATTATTATAGCGCGGATTCAGCAATTTCAGCGTGGAATTCGACTGCGGCGAGGTGCGCAAATCTTCCATCTCACGGCGAATTCTGTCCAGCTCTTCCATATGTTTTTGCTTTTCTTCCGCCAGTGCTTTTTCTTCATGCAAACGGGTGCGTTCCAACTGGCTAATGCGGTCAATGTCTTGCATGCGCAATTGGCGCTCCGCTTCCAAACGCTTGCGCTCTTTCTCATCCGCCAAGCGCTGTTGCTCGGCTTGTTCGCGGCGTTTGAAATCTTCTTCCAGCGCCATAATCTGAATGCACACATCTTTCATCGCAGCGCGGGTGCGCTCAATCAAACTGTCAAAAATATGATACGCCACCACGGAAGGTGCTGCAATCATCAAGCCCGTGGCGGTCGCAATCAGCGCTTCCCAAATGCCGCCTGCCAACATCGCAGGGTCCACGCGCGCACCCGCCAGCTCGAGCTTATTAAACGTATGCACCATCCCATACACTGTGCCCAGCAAACCCATCAGCGGGCTCACATTCGCCACCATTTCCAAGCCACGCAAATGCGACTCCAAATAACGAATATCCGACGAACCCACGCGTGAAATTTCCGCCTCTTTTGCCGGTTGCGAAATGGTGCGATTCGTTACCATCTCAAGGCTCACGCGCATGATGCGCGCCACTGGCCCACGCGACGCCGAAAGCACGCGCTGTGCTTCAGCAATATTTCCTTGTTTAATGGCGTTCAGCGCAGGGTCAATAAAACCGCGCTCCAGCAAGCCCGACAAATGAAATTGATAAATTTTGAACATGATCACGCCCACGGCATAGACCGATAAAAGGCCTAATACAAACATCACTGGCCCGCCCTTGGCCAACATCTCAAAACCACCCATAACGTTCATTCCTGATAAAAAAATTAGTGATAAACCAAGGATTATCTCAACACATAAAGACTAGCAAGTTTTTCCAAATCAACGCCAAACCACTTGCCCCGCGCACTAAAAAGGCGTAAATATTGGAAAAAATAGGGAATAAAGGGTAAAAACATGCTTCCATTCGACGTGACCGTCGCAGCGCAAAAGCGCATTGCGCCTCATATTGTCCGCACGCCAATTTTCACCAATCATTTGCTCAATCAATGGCTGGGCGGCCACAGCATCCATTTCAAATGCGAGAATTTTCAAAAAGCGGGTTCGTTCAAAGCGCGCGGCGCGATGAACACACTGCTTGCCTGCCGCGACCGTGGCGAACTGCCCGAAAAAGTGGTGGCCTTCTCTCTCGGCAACCATTCCAGCGGCGTGGCGTGGGCCTGCCGCACGCTCGGCATTCCTGCGCGCATTTATTTGCAGCAAGGCGTATTGCCGCTCAAAAAACAAGCCACCGAAAATTATGGCTGCGAAGTGATCATGACCAGCTCGCGCCAAGAAGCCATGCAGCGCGTGCAAGAAGACGTGGATAAAGGCTACTACTTTATTCACCCGTATGATCATGACGACATCATTGCAGGCCAAAGCACCTGCGCACTCGAAATCTATGACGAATTGCCCAACACCACCGCGATTTTCGCGCCCATCGGCGGCGGCGGTTTGGCCTCTGGCACATGGCTTGCCACGCAGTATTTGCAAAAAACGGCCAAAGTGTTCGGCGTGGAACCTGTGCGTGCGAATGACGCCGCGCGCAGCGTGCGTGAAGGCCACGTAATTGGCTATGACAGCCCACCTGACACGATTGCCGACGGCGTGCGCACCCTCGCGCTCACCGAACGTACCTTTGAATATGTGCAAAAGCTCGACGGTATTTTCGAGATTGAAGAAGAAGATATCTACTACTGGTCGCAATGGGTCGCGCATCTGGTCAAAATCACTGCAGAACCCGCCTGCTCAATGGTACTTGGTGGAGCGTTTGAATGGCTAAAAACCCAAACCACGCCGCAGCAAGTGGTGGTGATTATTTCCGGCGGGAATGTGGACGCTGATTCGCATCGCAAAATTTGGGATAAAAACCGCCTCGATATTACGCCGCTGCAACGCTGGCTGGAGGCCAAATAATATGGGGGTACGCGCCGCGATTGAACATCTTGCGGCGCTCGTCGCCTTCGATACGGTGAGCAACCAATCCAACCTTTCCATCATCGACCATATCGAAAAATTTCTTGCGCCGATGGGTTATGCCTGCCAACGCTTGCCCAACAGTAACGGCAGCAAAGCAAGCCTTGTTGCCACCTTGCCCGCTGCGAATGGCGAGACGCATCTGGATGGTTTTATTTTTTCTGGCCACACCGACGTGGTGCCCGTCGAAGGCCAGCCATGGGACACCGATCCCTTCACCCTCACGCTTAAAGGCGAGTTGGTGTTTGGCCGCGGCACCTGCGACATGAAGGGTTTTCTCGCCTGCCTGCTCGCGCAAGCGCCGCTGTGGGCGGCGAATCGCCCGGGCCGCCCCATCACGCTGGCTTTTACCTATGACGAAGAAATTGGCTGCCTCAGTGCGCCAGAGCTTGGGCAATATGCATGGGCAGCGGGGTTTCGTCCGCAACTTTTTGTGGTCGGTGAACCGACCATGATGGAAGTGGTGGACGCGCACAAAGGCATTCGTTCGTATGAAACCACCGTCATTGGTTTGGAAGCGCATTCCAGTAATACGCATTTGGGTGTGAACGCCGTAGCGATTGCGTCCGAGTTGGTGGTGGGCTTGAATGAACTCGCTGAGAAATATCGCACCATCGGGGATAGCTCAGGGCGTTTCTCTCCCCCATTTTCCACCATTCATGTGGGCGTAATGCATGGCGGCACCGCGCGCAACATCATCCCGCGCGAGTGCAAATTCCTGTGGGAAATTCGTCCACTACCACAACATAACCCCGACGAGATATTAGAAGAATTTAATATCTATGTCGAACGCGCGCTCAAAAAAATGCACGCGGTAGACGCCACCACCAGCATCACCACCACACCCGTGACGGTCGTCTATGACCTCAAGCCAGACGCCAGCATGGCCGCCCTGCCGCGCGCCTTGCGCTGTGCGGGAAGCAATGCCACCCATGCGGTATCCTACGGCACCGAAGGCGGCATTTTCCAGCGCGCGGGTTTTCCTGTCATCATCTGCGGGCCAGGTAGCATCGAACAAGCGCACAAACCCAACGAATTTGTGGCCGTGGCGCAGCTTGCCCAATGCCTTGATTTCCTTCACACACTAACAAGTAGTTAGGCTTATGTTCACCACCACCACAAACCACATCAAAGTCACCGCCACACCGCATTATCTGGCCGAACAGTCGGATGAAGACGAAAATCATTTTGTGTGGGCCTACACGATTGAAATCACTAATACGGGAAAAGAAACGGTGCAACTGCTGAACCGCTATTGGCACATTACCGACGCGCGCGGCGTAGTGCATGAGGTGCGCGGGCCGGGCGTGGTCGGCGAGCAGCCGGTACTTAAAGCGGGTGAATCGTTTCGCTATACTTCCGGCACGCATTTGCACAGCCCATCAGGCATTATGCGCGGCACGTATCAAATGGTGAATGACGCGGGCGAAGTGTTTGACATTGATATCCCCGCCTTCTCGCTCGACACCCCCGAAATGATGGGGCTGGTG